>NZ_CP166679.1:4090505-4392256 GCF_041320605.1 Arenibacter antarcticus | reverse complement strand
CAGGGCTTTTTTGATAGCAAAAACATTGAAGAACCACAGAAAATAGAATTTATAAAATAAAAAGTATGTAGTTTTTCACAATTTAAAAGCAACGGTTGGTAAGTCGTTGCTTTTTATGTTCTAATTAAAGTGAATGTTTATTAAAAATATATACTTTTGCACTAACAATCAACGCAGTCTAGATGAGAGATTTATTTGACAGGATTATCGAAAATAAGGGTCCATTAGGAAAATGGGCCTCGCAAGCAGAAGGATATTTTGTTTTTCCAAAATTAGAAGGTCCTATATCAAATAGGATGAAGTTCCAAGGCAAGGATGTTATCACTTGGAGTATTAATGATTATTTGGGATTAGCCAATTTGCCAGAAGTTAAAAAGGTAGATGGTGAAACAGCAATGGAATATGGAGCTGCATTCCCAATGGGAGCAAGGATGATGAGTGGACATACCGAATTCCATGAGCAATTGGAAGAGGAATTGGCAGCATTTGTTCAAAAGAAATCGTCCTATCTACTGAATTTTGGTTATCAAGGAATGGTTTCGGCCATTGATGCATTGGTATCCAAGGATGATATTATTGTTTATGACGTTGATTCCCACGCCTGTATTATTGATGGTGTTCGTTTACATATGGGCAAGCGGTTTACCTTTAAGCATAACGATATGGAAAGCTTGGAGAAAAACTTAGATCGCGCCGTAAAAATGGCAGACCAGACCGGAGGTGGAATTTTGGTAATCACGGAAGGTGTTTTTGGCATGAGGGGTGAGCAAGGGAAACTAAAAGAAATCATTGCTTTAAAGGAACGATATAATTTCAGGTTATTTGTTGATGATGCCCATGGTTTTGGAACTTTAGGTGCTACAGGAGCAGGTGCAGGGGAGGAGCAGGGCGTGCAGGACGGTATAGATGTATACTTTGCCACCTTCGCTAAAGCTATGGCTGGTATAGGAGCCTTTATAGCCGCTGATAAGGAAATTATAGATTATTTGAAATACAATCTTCGTTCACAGATGTTTGCGAAATCCTTACCCATGATCTATGTGAAAGGAGCATTGAAACGTTTGGATATGTTGCGTACTCAGCCAGAACTGAAAGCAAAACTATGGGAGAACGTAAATGCGCTTCAAAACGGACTTAAGGAAAGAGGTTTTGATATTGGCACCACAACAAGTTGTGTTACGCCTGTATATCTTAACGGAAGTATCCCTGAGGCAATGGCCTTGGTAAAGGATCTACGGGAAAACTTTGGAATATTTTGTTCTATTGTTGTTTACCCTGTTATTCCTAAAGGGTTAATACTTTTAAGAATGATTCCCACCGCAACCCATACATTACAGGATGTGTCAGAAACTTTGGAAGCATTTTCTGTAATTAGGGAACGATTGCAAAATGGAACCTATAAAAGATTGTCCGCTGCAGTTTCTGCTGCAATGGGAGAATAATTATAATTCAATACTGAAAAATGCCAACTTTATTTCTAAAGTTGGCTTTTTTCGTTTATAAACCCCTTGTTGCTCTTTTTTAATTCCAAGGTTACCTTTGTCAATAAAACCTTTCTAAAGAGATGTAGCTGTTTGAGAAACCGAGCAATAGTATTCACCATCAATATCAATCATTGAAAGTCCCCAAAATGGATGGACCCGAAAAACAGAGGTATTTAAAAGATTTGAAACTTTTATATTCAATTCTACGACAGTATGTTTATGACATAATCATATGTAGACATTCTTTGAATTAATGTTATTTCGCCTCTATTTTCTTGTAGTATTTATGATGGTGTCATGTTCCTCTCCCTAGAGGACTGATATCATTTTCGAAGATTTTGAAAGTGGTAGCTTTGATAACTGGAACACATTAGGTGTAGCCTTCAACAACCCTTCTAAGCTTGATTCTGTTGCAGAACAAATTGAAAATGTAGAAGTTGATTTTTTTGCATTTTCCAATTTCGAAGGATTTGGAGAAAGTATTGGTCAGGTTTTACTAGTCTCAGGAAACTTTATTATCAATCGATCCTATATCCACTTTCGGATAGCAGTCGGCAATCACGATACACGAGAATGTATAAGCCTTATTGTGAATAATAAGGTTGTATCTACAGTAAACTCAGGCAATTTCACCGTGTCATTGCTTTGTGCTTGCAGCGCATTTCCAGATATTAATCCTGAAAGTAAAAAAAACCAAGGAGCGCTGACGTAATACGATTGATTGTTTTCATTGGTTTTTGGATAACTTTTACGGTTAAAAGATTTAAGATACGATTTTTGGTGCTTACATTAATAAGCATGGATTTGCATAAGTTCTAGGTACTTTCCTTCAATCAATCTGCTCAACCTCCATATATCCAGTAATAGGATCTATTCAAGTTTTAGTGGCTTCTTTGGGTATCCCTCCCTTAACATATCCAGCAATTTACTTCCATAAACGGTACGTCGGTACTATTTGGTCTTATATAAATTGAATTTTATGTAAATATTTTTCATCATTTCCAACGTTCTGGTCTCGAGGTTACGAAAGGTAAAATATCTTGATTCTTTTGTTTAAAACTATGGATTTCAAATCCAAAGTGATTTATCTTAAGATTCTCGAAATAATAGTGTAATTTTTAATCCTATATAATAGTTATATAAAGGTGTTTTGGGACGTTCCAATGAATTCTTTGGGACGAAATTTAGGCTCAAAACCTGATGTTTTTCTATCGTTAACTTATTTTAGTGAATTCAATTCAAAAATAGGGATAGTCGTAAATTATGCTGTTTCTGACATCTAATCATGCAAATAAAATAAACGAAAAAGACTACAGTGAGGACCAAATATAGATAGGGTAATTGCTTAGGATAGAACATTTTTAATTGGCATGAACGTTCATCGATAATGAAAAGGGAACCAAAATCTTATCTATGAATAGCTAGGTTGATTCCGAGGAAGCGATTAGCCACCATGGTCCTTTTATTGGCCAGTTTGGTATTTAGTGATAAATGATAATTAACAAAGAAATGACAGATATGGAAATAAACCTTGAGTTAAGCAAGATAAGTATACTAATAGGGAGTATAAAAGCTAGAACGGAACAGTTCACTTTTATTAAAAGATGCAGTATGTGTAAAAAGTACCTGATACCGATTTTCGCTATTTTGGGAACCCTAGGTTGCACAGCACAGCGTAACTCTTCCACGGTCTCCCTTTTTGACGGAACAACCTTAAAGGGTTGGGAGGTCGTAAACAAAGACAACAGCAAGTATTGGTCTGTAGTGGATAGTGTCATAACTGGGGGCGATGGAATTATTAACATTCCCACCAACACATATTTGCGTACGACTGAAAGTTATGGGGATTTTGAATTCCGAGCTCTTTTTCGTTTGACCGGGGACCATGAAACTGGCCTGATGAACAGCGGGATTCAATACCGTTCTATACTAGAAGGTAATACTATCATTGGGTATCAAGCGGATATCGGTAAAGGGTATTGGGGGGATATCTATGATGAGCACCGACGCGCTAAACTTATCGGAGGGGATCTCAGTACGTTACGGCACCTTCTGAAGGAGGATGGTTGGAACAGTTACATTATAAGGTGCAAAGGAAATAAGCACGAACTGTATATCAACGGGGTAAAGACCACGGAGTATGATGAAAAGGATCCGGAAATTCCGTCGAAGGGAGTTATTGGTATTCAGTTGCACAGTGGCGGCAATGCGAAGATCGAATTTAAACATATAACCATAACCAAGCTTTAAGGAATTCTAAACATTAACATTACGCCACGGAATGAAAATCAAGAACTTATTATTTTTATACAGCGTTGTCATAGTCTTGTCCTGCCTGGGATGTAAAGAAAGGTCATCTACATCCCAAACTATGGATGCTACAGGGACCGAATACCCAGATTACAACCGTAAGACACAGTCCGCAAGGACAGAAATCTATTCTCCAGAAAAAGAATTGGCCGGGTTCCAAGTTCCGGAAGGCTTCGTTGTAGAATTGGTTGCCAGTGAAAGGGACGGCGTAGTCAATCCTATCCATATGGCATTTGATGATGCGGGAAGGTTGTGGACACAGACTGCGGAGATGTATCCTCTGGACCCTGTCTCCGATATAGGATGGCAGGATTTGCTAAAACTTATGGATAATCCTGCAGCCCAGGAAAAAGACCCCAATTTTAAAAGAATTTTTGATCTGTACCGGGGCAAGACCAAAGGAGAAGATAAAATTCTAGTGCTTTCCGGTCTATATGGGAAAAAAGGAGTAAAAACAACTGTATGGGCAGACGGACTTGCCATACCACAGAGCATATTGCCCTATAAAAATGGAAGTTATGTGGCCCAGGGTTCTGAATTGTTTTTCCTAGAAGATACGGACAATGATGGTAAGGCCGACAAACGTACGCCTTTGTTCACCGGATTTGGGATTACCGATACTCATACCATGGCCCATGTACTGGTGCGAGGTCCTGGGGATTGGATTCATTTTAGTCAAGGTGCCTTGAACAAAGGGGAGGTGAGTTCCCTGGTAAGTGATGCCAAAATCCGTTTGGATTACAGCAAAATAGCCCGGTTTTCCTTGGATTCCAAAAAGATAGAGCTGGTCAGTTCGGGCCTGAATAATATTTGGGGCTTTAAGCTCAGGGGCAATGGCCAATGGTATGGAATGGAAGCCAACGACCTGGGGTATTCTGTGGTCCCGATGGAAATAGGGACGGGTTTCCCCGGTATTGGCAACGAACGTCTACGGCCATACCAGCCTTGGATGCCAGAATTGCATAAATTCCGTGTCGGGGGAACAGGAGTTTCCGGAGTTGCTTTTGCGGACGATCTAGAAGGGAGCTTCCCGGAGGAATGGAAAGATGTGGCCTTTATTGCAAATCCTATTACCAGTGCCATCAACGCAGTCAAGATAGAGCGCAACAACGATGGTACCGTTTCTGCAGAACACCTGCCAGATTTTTTGATCTCAAAAGATGATTGGTTCAGGCCGGTGAACATGGCGTTTGGTCCTGATGGGTGTTTATATATTGCGGATTGGTACAATAAGATCGTCTCTCATAATGAAGTGTCGACTTCGCATCCGGACCGTGATAAATCCCATGGACGTATTTGGCGGATCCGCCATAAATCCCAAAAACCACGGGAAATTCCCAATTTTCATGAGGTCCCAACAAATGAACTGGTCGGTTATTTAAAATCTCCATCAATTTGGGCGAAAAGGGCTGCTTGGCACCAGATCAGTGACCGTCCTATCCAAGAGACCAAAGAGCTGGCCACGGACCTTGTGTCACTTGCTTCCGATAGTTCACAGCACGAAGTAACCCGAATCATGGCTCTTTGGTCCTTGGAAGGAATAAAACATTATGACCAATCGCTGATAATATCATTATTAAATACCCAATTGGATAATCTTAGAAGAGAGGCGGTCCGCTCCCTCCAATCCTTTTCCCTAAGTACCGATGAACTTGCCTCCTTGCTAACAAAGCCTTCCAAGGATAGTAATCCTATGGTTAGGTCTCAAGTGCTAAGGACGTTGGAAGCGGTAAATACAGCGAATACCGCGACCATTGGCCTTTTGGTCGGGGCCTGTAGGCCACCTCTAGATGGTAATGCCATGGGCGGGGCATACGAACGCAATTTTGAAAGATTTTTGGCCAGGAAGGCCCTTGAGAACTATCCAAAAGAGCTGTTGGCTTTTATCCAATCTCCCAAAGTTGCCCAATACGACACCTCCAATTTAATTTGGGCGAGTCAGGCATTGCCAAAAGAAGAAAGGGAACAGGTCTTTGTAGATTTATGGAAGAAATCTGACAACCAGGGTTTTGATGAAGCTACTTTTATAATTGTGGCCGGGATGCTGGAGAACAGGAGCGTACTGGATATTGTACTACCAGTTTTGGAAGATAATAATAAAGCCCACGAACATGTTTCGCTCACCCTTAAAAACTTAGCATCGGTGCAATCCATGGAATTGTCGAAGGCTTTGAAGGGTCCCATAAAATCGTTATTGAAAAGCGAGGACCTCTCCGAGCAGATGTTGGGATTGGAAGCTGTCGGAAAATTAAATATCCAGGGCTTAAGAAACGAGGTATTGTCTTTGATCGATAAAACTTCATCCCCCGAAATGATCAAATTGGTGATGTCTGCACTTAAGAAAAGTCCTTCTGAAAACAAAGCCACCTTTATCCAAATTGCAAAATTGGATGATCTGGATATCGAGTTAAGGGCTACTGCGGTACAGACGGTAGCCGTTGCAGATGTAAATTCTGCTCTAAATATTATGGAGGACTGGTTACCCAATTTGGATGTAGCCCAAAAGAAGACCGTGGTTAAAACAATAGCCACTTCAAAAGAAGGGGGTGCCCTTTTAAAACAGCTGCTGGATAAGGAGCTAATCAGTGCCAACGAATTTGATCTTTCAAGTGCAGAAAAAGTAGTCCAGTACGAACCAGAGGACGAAAAGGGAGTACAGCTTTTTGAGCAGGTCAAGAAAAGGATCGAGGAGGAAAAGAAAGGCTTGGAGTCCAGATTGGATCGATTTATGGCTATTGCGGAGAAAGGGGAGGGCAAGCCTGAAAATGGTGAAAAGCTCTTCCAGACCTGTCTCTTATGCCATAGTGTAGGAAATAAAGGATATGATTATGCACCTGCACTGGATGGTTCGGCCTTACGTGAAAATGAGGCGCTGTTGACGGCAATATTGGATCCCGATGCGGCATTGGAAAGTAGTTATGCTATATATAGGGTTACCAAGAACGATGGGAGCAATATAGAAGGATACCTAGTTAAAAAGGATGATAGGGGCACTACCATTGGATTTATGGGGGGTACTACCCAGTTTATCCAAGCCTCGGAAATTAGGTTCGAAGGTTTTATGGGAGGACGTTCCTTTATGCCCAAAGGTCTGATAGATAATTATTCGGACGAACAAGTGTCTGACCTATTGGCATTTATTAAGACTTTAAAATAGTTTAGAAAATATACCCTGTGATTTTCTACCCAAAAGGGGATATACCTCTTTTCTAGAAATAGAAGTGAAAAGCATTGTAGTCAACTTAATAACCAAAGAATAGAATTATGACAAGACATTACGGAATGTTCCAATTTAAGGAAGGGATAAGTGAAGCGGAAATTGAAAATTGCTTTGCCAATATGAAAGCAATGGTAGGAAAAATACCGGGGTTGTTGGACATGGAACACGGCCCATATGATAGTACGGAAGGACTTAACGACGGCTACACCCATGGTTTTATCATGACCTTCGATAGCCCAGAAGCCAGAGAGGCATATCTACCCCATCCCATTCACGAAAAGGTGAAAGACGTGGTACTACCAAAATTGGAGCGGGCCGTTGTTTTTGACTTTAATGTTTAATGAAATAATATGCTTATGGCCATTAAGGATAAACGTATAGTAATGCTCGGTTGTTTTGATACCAAGGGGGAGGATTTCACCTATCTACTTCAATGTCTTGGTATGCAGAATCAGCCTGTAATTACGATTAACACAGGGGTCATGGATACTTCCGTTGACTTCCCCATCGATGTGGACAGTGGATCAGTGGCGGCCGCCTCGGGTACAAGTTTGAAGGCTATCCGTGAATCTGGCGATCGCGGAAAAGCGGTAGAACTGATGGGGAAAGGTGCTGCTGGCATCCTTGCAGACCTTGTTTCCAAAGACCAGGTCATGGGTGTCATTGGAATGGGTGGCGGAGGTGGCACCTATATCATCTTGGAAGCCATGCAGGCAGTTCCCTTGGGCATACCCAAACTATGCCTTTCCACGGTAGTGGCCAAAGACCTATCTAGACAGATCAGGGTGAAAGACATCACCATGATGTCCTCCGTGGTGGATGTGGCCGGTCTCAATAGGATCAGCCGCTTGTTGATACGGCAGGCTGCGGCAGCCATAAGTGCCATGGCCCAAGTAAAGGAGGATTCTTCGTCGCCCATCAAAAAAAATATTGCAATCAGTATGTTCGGGAATACTACAAAATGTGTGGACAAATGTACCGAACTTTTAAAGGATAGGGGATATGAGGTTATGGCCTTCCATGCCACCGGAGTGGGAGGGGCCACCATGGAATCGCTTATCCGTGAAGGTGTTTTTGATGCCGTATTGGATGTGACCACTACAGAACTGGCCGATGAACTTTGTGGGGGTATTTTAAGTGCCGGCCCGGACCGATTGACCGCGGCCTCAGAAATGGGAATTCCCCAAATAGTGGTACCAGGCTGCTTGGATATGGTGAATTTTGCCCAAGTGGATACCCTTCCCCAGAAATACAGGTCAAGAAGGCTCTATAGTTGGGCGCCCGACGTAACACTAATGCGGACGGATAGCAAGGAGAACAAGATTTTGGGCAAACAGCTAGTGGATAAATTGAAGCAGTCCAAGGCCCCGGTAGAAATCTTGATTCCCTTGAAAGGAATATCGCAAATAGACCACGTAGGTGAGATTTTTTATGAGCCCGAGGCAAATAAAGCACTGTTCAAATCCATACAGGAAAATGCGAAGGGCCAACTAGCGGTAGTCGAAATCGACGCCCATATCAATGATGAAGCTTTTGCTAAAATATTGGTAGAACGCCTGTTGCGAATAATGGAATAAAAAAAATACAAAACGAATTACAACCATAAAAGAATAAAATAACATGCCAAATAAATGGACAGGAAAGGGTAACCCTTATACCCGAGAAGAAGTTAGACAGCGATTGCAAAAAACCTTGGCCCAAAAGAAAGCCATCATAGGTGCGGGAGCAGGAACGGGAATAAGTGCCAAATTTATAGAAAAGGGAGGGGCCGATTTTCTGATCATATATAACTCCGGACGCTTTAGGATGTCTGGTCACGGCTCTACAGCCGGACTTATGGCGTATGGCGATGCGAATGCCGTGGCCATGGAAATCGGGGAATTTGAGGTATTGCCAGTGGTAGAAGAGATTCCAGTTTTTTGTGGTGTCCACGGATCGGATCCCCGAAGGAGGATGTGGCATTTCTTGCAACAGGTGAAGGCCATGGGGTTCTCCGGGATCAATAATTTCCCGACCCATTGTATTGTGGATGGTAGTTTTAGGGATATCCTAGAGGAGACTGGGATGGGCTTTTACAAAGAAGTGGAAATGGTTCGTCTGGCTTCTGAAATGGACCTTTATTCATGCGTATATGTCGCCACCCCTGAGGAGGCCGTGCAAATGGCCGAGGTAGGTGCCGATTCCATAATAGCCCATGTGGGGACAACCGTAGGAGGTTCTATCGGGGTAGTGGGCGCAACGGTGAATATGGACTTTGCCATTAAAAGGACCCAAGAGATCATAGAAGCGGGCCGAAAGGTGAACCCAGATATTATTTTCTTGGCACATGGTGGGCCCATCAATACTCCCGAGGATGTTAAGGTAATTCTTGCAAATACGGATGCGCATGGATTTGTAGGGGCATCTTCCTTGGAAAGGATGGCCGTAGAATCCTCACTGACCGCCTTAACACAGCAATTTAAATCCTTGGAACTTTAAGCCAATATAACAATCTAAATAAATGGGCTATCTCGCGCCTAACAACATTTACAGTCGGAGGATATCGATACGGCCTACAGCCTTATGTATTAGGGGAAGCTGAGTATTTGCACTGGGTAACGGTATGGTAGTCAGCACACCGATCTAAATTAATGATATGCCTATGAAGTAAATACCCGAAGCGTGTTGACCAGTGCAAAAGCATCGAACGTTTCTGGAAGTCGATAAAATATGATATGAACATGACCGAAATCTGGTCGCAAATACAGGTTATTGTTTCAGGAGAAATAAGTTGGAAACAAAGTCAAACCTTTAATGATAATTATGAAATGGTCTCGCCATTAAGTACGAATTTAATATTTGGTTGCGCAAAGTCATTTGTCTTTGCGCAACCAATAATATTTAACCTTTTAGTCTATAAAGGTTTTCTTCCACTAATTATATTATACAATATTACAATTACAGCAATAACTAAGAGAACGTGAATAAGACTATTGGTTCCTATTCCCGGAAGTACTCCTAAGATACCCAAAAGCCAAACGACAATAAAAATTACAGCGACTAACCAAAGTAAACTTCTCATAATTATAGGTTTTAAAGGTTGAGTAATAAATATACAAAAGAATTTAACTGAATTACAATACATTAGATAAATAGCTGATAAATAAAAAAAACCTTCCATGCCAAGAACTGGTGCTGGGTTGATTTTCTAATAGCACAATACCGTAACTTGTTGAAATGGTTAATAGTGAAAAGCCTTGAAACTATAAATACTGTTTTTGAGTTATTAGGGCTCTAAATAGTGAGACAACAAGAGAGCAATTTAAGAGGAAATATTTTTTTAATTAGATATATATCTGTGTCATAAAAAAAAGAGGTAGGAAATAAATCCTGACCTCTTTCATAAACTAACTCAAAATACTTCTTTTTTACATTTCTTTTAATAGCCTGTATTTTGTGTGATCAACGGATTGCCGCCTTCATCAGTTCCTCCAAGATCCACTTGGGATTGTGGGATAGGAAAATATTCATGTTTACCATTAATAAAATTGACTCCATTGAGATAAGGACGTATTTCTTTTTCTGCAGCTACATAAGTATTTATTACTTGTTCTGCAATGCCCCAACGTACTAGGTCAAAGAAGCGGTGACCTTCATGGGCAAACTCTAACCTTCTTTCCATTCTTAGTGCTGTCATCGCTTCATTAGCATCTGCAAAAGCAGGATATTCTTCTATGAAGTAATTTGCGGCCGTAGAACTACCATCTAATGTCATAACCTTATTGCCATCTCTTGCCCTTTTCCTTATATTATTTATTATGGTTCTAGCACCTTCAATATCATCTGTGTGTATTAGCGCTTCTGCCCTCCACAATAATACATCGGCATAACGAATAATATAATAGTTCAAAGCACTAACATAAGGCCAAACTGTAAGGTGATGAGGTGAATTGGCAGATACGATTCTTTTTTTAGGTCCATATGGGCCATAGGTAGCTAAATCTCGAGCCCAATCAGCTTGGTAGAGAATTCCTAAGTCTTTATATGGAATGCCGGGACGACCAAGGGTAAAATCAATTCGAGGGTCAACATTATCACTCATTGTTAATTCTGAATTGTCCATACTTGGCAAACCAGCACTATTAGTTTTATAAGCATTTACCAAGTTTTGTGTAGGTCGAAGAAATCCATAAGCTGAATATCTAGGTCCGCCAGGTGCAAGTAATCGGTCCCCTATGGATCCGTTGTAATTGCTAGGATTACCGTCATTTATGGACTGCTGTACGCTGAAAACTATTTCAGGGCTATTATCATTTTCAGGAAGAAAAACATGCTCAAAGTTATCCATTAAACTATAACCTCCATTTAGCATTACATCTTCAGTGGACGTCAGTACCTGGTCCCATTTTCCTTGAAAGAGATATACCTTAGCCAAATAGGCCATTGCAGCATATTTTGTAGGCCTTCCTTTTTGGGATTGTGTTGCTGGCAAAATGGCGTATGCATCATTGAAGTCGGTCTCAATCTTACCCCAAACCTGTTCATTGGATAGTTCGGTGTTAGAAACTTTAAAGTCGGTCAATGAAGTGGCATTCTCATCCAAAAAAGGTATTCTGTTATAAATCTTTTTAAGCTCAAAATAAAAATGACCTCTTAAAAATTTCATTTCGGCTAATCGTTGTTGTTTTAAATCAGATGAAATATCCTCAGTTTCATTCAATATTCCAATGGCTATATTAGTTCGTCTAACCCCTTCGTACAATGCTTTCCATTTTCTTTCAATATCGATTAATGATGGATTGGTACTAAAGATCTCCATTTGGTGAATATTGTTCTGATCACCTGTACCGCCACCACCTTTATAGGCATCATCGGATACTACATCTCCAAAACTCCAGTTAGAGGCGGGAGAATTAAATGCATTACTTGCATTATCTATTTGTCCATTTAAAATACTATAAGCTCCTACTATTAGGGATTCAAGATTTTCTTCTTTAGAAATTTGTTCTTGGGTTAATTGGCCATAGGGATCTTTTTCCAAAAATTCTGATGAGCACGAAACTAGTAGTATTGTTAGTGTAAAATATATTATCTGTTTCATTTTGATATTTTTTTATAATTAAAAAGCAATATTTAGACCCAAAGTAACTGTGCGTGATGGTGGGTAAATAGCACGATCTACTCCAATATCCAAGTTACGGTCATCAGAAGAATAATTCTGCAAGCCAATCTCAGGATCAATACCATCATACCCGGTAATGGTAAATACGTTCTGTAGGTTGAGATATAAGCGGAATTTGCTCAATGAAAAGTTTTCGATTAGCTGTGGGTTAAAGTTGTACCCCAGTTGTAATGTTTGAAGCTTTACAAAAGTCCCGTCCTTAACATAATAACTAGATGGTCTAATATTATTATTTGGATCGTTCAATGATAGTCGTGGTATGGATGAACCTGTATTAGAAGGAGTCCAAGCGTCTGCAATTCTTGAATGTTTATTGTAGGATGATAAGTTGTAGAAATCAGAATAATACCTGGTAAGGTCATATACATCATTACCAAAAGAGGATCTAAAGAAGGCCGTTAGGTCAAAGTTCTTATACTCAAAATTGAGATTTAGATTAAGACTTAAATCTGGGTGTGGATTCCCAATAAATGCCCGGTCTTTGTCATCAATTACGTTATCATTATTAATATCCTTGAATCTAATATCGCCAGGGGATGTTGAAGCATTCTGAAAAGAGTGAGCATCAATTTCTGACTGATCTTGAAAAATACCATCAGCTACCCATCCATAAAAGGATGCAATGGGTTGGCCTACTGCTGTTCTAGAGACTTCTTGATCAAAATTGTTGCTGTGTAAGGTTACTGCATCAATTCCTACAAAGTCTACCCCTTCTTTCAAGGAAGTAAGTTCATTACGAATTACCGACATATTTAGCCCTGCGGAAAATTGAAGTTCTCTATCGTAATCATTTCGGTAATTGGCTCCTAACTCAAATCCTTTATTGTTCATTGCTCCAACATTGTCCCATACAGAGCTATTGGTACCTCCGGATATTGGTGCCAGTTGACGCTCTAGTAGAAGGTCTTCAGTAGTCTTACTAAAATAATCCAAAGTAAAATCCAATCTATTGGTCATAATCCCTAGATCTATACCTATATTATACTGTTCTGTAGTCTCCCATTTTAAATCTGGGTTACTGTTCCTAGATATAATATATCCGTTAAAGACGCTGTTTTGAGCACCATCAATAGCGTAATTAGAATTAAAAGCATTACTAAAATAACCGCTAGATGTAACATAAGGTGGAATATCTTGATTCCCATTCTGTCCCCATCCAAACCTAAGTTTTAAGCTATTCACGAGTTCGCTCTTATAAAAGGCTTCGTTTGAAATTTTCCAACCCAAGGAGGCGGCTGAAAAGGTACCCCATTTGTTATTAGCCAGTTTAGAGGTGCCATCCCTTCTAATGGTATAAGAAGCCAAATAACGGTCGTCATAACTGTAATTTGCTTTTCCGAAGTAGGAAACCAAAGAACTTTCAAATTTCATATTGGTATTTTGCTGAGTACCGGAATCTCCCGCATTTAAAACTTGAAAATTGGGGTCATTACCAGGAAACCCTTGACGGAATGCGGATAAGGTCTCTAAACTAGATTCTATACTTTCATAACCTCCTAATAGATTAAGGTTATGTTTATCATTAAAAGTAGTGTCGTAATTCAAAGTATTCGTAAACGTCCATTCCAGCAAGTTCTGTTCGGACTTAGTTAAATCGGCCAAAACTCTTTGTACATTGGGTTCAGTGAAAGTAGGATTAAAATTGGTGCCCGAGAAATTACTTATCGTTAAGCCATAATTAGTTTTAAATTTAAGTCCCTTTGCGAGTTGGATTTCTGCAAATACATTTCCAAAAAGACGCAATGTTTTATCCTCATTATTTCTATTCCTGGTTAATGCGCCTAACGGATTTTGAATATCGTCTAGAGGGTAACCTGTAAATTCTCCATTTATATTATAAATAGGAGCAATTGAGGGCATTAAGAATGCTCCATAAATGGGGCTTCCCAAAAGTGAATTGGTATTAACATCTGTGTTATTGGAAAAGGATACGGAAAAATTTTCTCCAACGGTAACTTTACTTCCTAACTTAAAGTTGGTGTTAGCCCTGAAAGTATAACGGTCAAATCCTGTATCTTTTAAAACTCCATCTTGTTTGTAATACCCTACAGAGAAAAAACTATTTGAGGCTTCGTTGCCACTGGAAAAGGAGATATTATGAGAGGTAACTAAAGCTGTATTGAATAAGGCCCCTAACCAATCTGTATTTGCTGAAGGAATGGTATTTTGAGCATCAAGAAAAGCAGGTATTACGGGAGTGCTACCAGAACCATATATATCATTGGAAGGTGTTATACCATCGTTGGCAAATGCTTGCCATAGCCCTTCACCATACTGTGCAGCACTGGCTAATCTAGGTAATTTTACAACGGTCATAGCACCTGCATAACCATCATACGCAATTTTAACTTTACCATCCTGACCTTTTTTGGTGGTTATTACTACAACCCCATTTGCGGCCCTAGAACCATATATGGAAGCAGAAGATGCATCCTTAAGAACTTGCAACGACTCTATATCGTTAGGGTTTATTAAGTTGATTCCAGTAGTTGTAGGTACACCGTCAATTACGTAAAGAGGATCATTGTTTCTTATGGTACTAAAACCTCTAATTCTTATAGCAGCATTCCCTCCTGGTGAATTAGAGCTTAGTACTTCTACTCCTGCAGACCTTCCTTGAACTATCTCGTTTACACTTCCTAGAGGTTGGTCTGTCATTTCGTCAATTTTAACTATGGAAACCGCACCTGTAAGATCGCTCTTTCTTTCTGAGGTATATCCTGTAACAATCACTTCATCCAGTTTTGCAGAGTCTTCCTGAAGTACAATATTTAATTTATCAAGGCCTGCAACAGGTTGTTCTTTAGTTATAAATCCAATAAAAGAAATGACTAAAATGGGATCCTCACTTCGCACAATTATGGAGAAATTTCCATCAAAATCTGCAATAACGCCATTTGTAGTTCCTTTTTCAACAATGTTTGCTCCAGAAAGGGGAGTCCCCGTATTGTCCGTAACCAGGCCAGTAACAACTATCTGTTGATTTTTTGAGGGATAGACTCTAAATTCTTCAATAGGTTCATTGTTCAGTTCTAGCGCTGTTCTTGTAAAATTTGAATTGGACGAATTGGCCTGTATGGTGAATACTACCAATAACATTAATAGTAAACTACTTCCTACCTTAAATTTAAATTCAAGAAGTGGATAGGACCTTCTTTTCTGATGAAGATTGTTTATCATTTTTTTAAAGTATTAACTGTGGTTATTCAATTGTTTTAATCCCTTTGTAATTTAGGGATAGGGTAATTAGAATTGTTTTTAGATTTCCATATGATATAGATGTAAAAGTGAATTTAATTTTTTAAAGCTAGTTTAAAAATGGAATAGTAAACTTATACCATTTGAACATTACTTTGCCTTCTTATATCTATTAAAGTAGCCATTTATGAACTGTATCCTTTAATGAGTAATGGACTTCATGCGATGTATAAAAATAACTCTTTTTTTAACTTTAAAATTCATTAATTTAATATGGAGTTGTTAAAAAGTTATATTTTTTTTCTTACGGTATTAATCAGGTGTGAAAAAATTTCTAATTGTCTAAAATATAAGCATATGTGAATAAAATATTTAATATTATAAATTTGGGGCAATAATAGACACTTAAATGAAGGCAGGAGTTAAGCTAATATTAAGTGCATGTTAATCAATTGCAGGTTCTTACAATTTCTATGGGGATATCTCGCAAAGGGTTACATAAGAGAAGATGATTTTTAATCTTGTCTGAATTATTTTCAACATAAAATTATTATAATAACGAATCGTATAGTAATGAAATTCAGTCTATTGAGTTTTATGCTTGTTCTTTTTATGCAATGTGGAGATAAGAATTCCGCCAAATAAAGGCTGGAAGTGAAACCCGAAAATGCTAAAATGGGTATCCATAAAAAATCGTAATATTTAGGAGATAGTTCGCTTGGTGTGCGTAAATGTTATTTCCAGTTCTACAGATGGTGGTAAAACATTTAAATGGGAATCTATGGGTTTCCAAGGGTACCTATTGCATGCATTGCGATTAAAGGATATAGAGTGCTGCTTGCTTATGGCTTCCGTCATAAACCTTTTGGGATACGGCCCCGTATTTTAAATTCGGAATGCACCAATTTTGGAACTGCTCCCGAAATAGTGCTTGGGGATGATGGTGGATCTAGCGATATCGATTATACTTGGCCAATCCAATTAGGTGATGGGCGCGTTATGGTAGTATACTATTTTAATTTAGAAAATGGCACCCGTCATATTGCTGGTACTATTTTAGCTGTTCAACACAAATAGAATAGGAAAGATGGGTTGGAGTAGCAAATTTCACCATATAAATTTTATTCTGGGGAATAAGCTTTACCGGTTTCGGAAAACAAAGAAGGCCGACTAAAACATTATTTAGCCGACCTTTAACAACACTACTTAGCTTAAAATCTGAATTACTAAAAATAAGTGGAAAGCCCTAAACTAAATCCTCCTGTTTTTTCTGCTGGGTTATCGTGTACGTCGGTTTGTTGTTGTATGCGGTAATTAAGTCGAAACACGGTTTGTTGCGAGGGTCTAAAGCTTATGGCGGGCATTACGCTCCACAAGTGATCCCCTATATTATAACCGGTTTCTTTAAAAGTGCCTACATTCCAATCCACGAATTCTAATCTGCAACCAAGGTTAAGGGAGGCATTCTCCCAACCCAACATCTTTTTACTGATTATGGGTTGTACTATATCCAAAAATCCACCGTGCTGTTTGTTGCCATATTGCTGGGTATAGTTATTGGGAATGTCCACATTTATCCAGCCCCATTCTCCGGTTATATAGGTCTTCCATTTTGGAAGGGTGTGGTTGTAATCTAATGCAAAAACATTGAGTCTTCTTTTTTCATCTACCTCTTCCCCACCGTCTTCAAAAGTAGTATAGATACCTCCCATATAAGAGAGTCCAATTTCCCCGAAATCATTATGGCGTACTGCAATCTTAGCTGTGGTTAAGGGGGTTCCACTAGCACTTTCCTCAAATCTTGTAAAGTTAGCTTTGGATGCTGCTAAATAAGTTTTGTTTTGGTCGTTGTCTATTACCGTATTGTCAAAACCTCCTGTTAAATAAAGCTCATATCCTAACATCCATTTGTCTTTATAGGTTTTTCCAAACAGTCCAAATCCGGCGGTGCTCCATGTTGCGGGAAGCATTTGAGTGGCAGAAATAGGCCTGTCCGTAAATTCCCATTTTGGTCCGTCGTGATTTTGGTTAAAAGCACCTATGGGGTTCATAATAATCCCTCCACGTAGATTAACTAACGGGTGAAATTCTACATCCAAAGAGGCAAACTCTATAACTATTTTATTCCCGCCTTCTTCAAACTCGATCTCACTCATAAATTTTAGTTTTTTCCCAATGGAAGAGGAAACAAAGAGGGTCATCCGTCTCATTTGAAATTCGTGTCCTTCAGTAACCCCTTCGGTACCCATATACTGCCAATTGGCCTCCATATAACCCCCCACGGATACGGGCGATTTACCTAAATTTAAAAAGGGACGATCATAAACTGCATCCATATTTAATCGCTGTTGGGTAGAATCTATTTTAGTATTTTGTAAAAGTGTTGGATCAATTTGGGCCTGGACAATCCCTGCTATTGATAAAAGTAATAGGGTAATTAATTTTTTCATATGATGCTATTTATAGTGGTCATTCCTAGATTAATAATATTCCTAATGGAATTCTAAGGACAGGTTAATTTTATGAGGTGTTTTATCTTGTTCTTATTGATGCTACGATGGCCTTAAGGAAATATGTATAATATCCTGTAAAATACGTACAGGAAATGACCATAAGACATCCGTAGCAGGACCATTGGTTACGTTTCCTTTGTTGTCAAATTCACTTCCATGTGCTGAACACACCAACTTATCGCCATAAGCATTAAGCTCATTTCCCTGATGAGTGCATTGGAGGTAGAGGGCAGAATATTCATCTGCGGAAAAGCGAAATATGGCAATTGGGAACTGTAATTTGGAATTGTTTACCACGATATAGTTATAATGGCCGTCCTTTTTTATAAAGTCGGACTTGGGGATAACCAGCTCGTCTCCTTCTATATTGGCAGTAATACTTTTGGTAGATATACAGCTTTGAAGGAACGCACCCATGGTGGAAGCGCCTAAGCAGGCAAGTCCGCAAGTTTTCATAAAGTCTTTTCTTCGCATAACTAAAGGGATTCTAAAAATTTAATAAGGTCATCCTTTTCGGATTGGTCTAGCCCAACATATTGGTTCTTGCTATTTTCTGCCTCTCCTCCGTGTAGGAGTATGGCCTCTTCAATACTTCTGGCCCTTCCGTCGTGCATCAGGTAATATTTTCCTCCTTGGGAATCCGAAGAAAGTCCTAACCCCCATAAAGGTGCGGTGCGCCATTCAGAAATAAGGGCACTTCCCTCGGTATACCCATCATCTAGTTCCGTCCCCATATCGTGTAGCAATAGATCGGTATACGGGTGAAAGGTCTTGTAGGATAATGCTTCTATAGGGGCATATCCTGTTTTCATTTTTGGCATATGGCAAGAAGCACACTGTATTTGCGTGAATATGTTTTTTCCGAATTGCACTTGCGGATCCTTCTGGTTACGAGGAATGGGAGCTTTTAGGGTTTCAAGATAAAAAACTACGTCCCTAATGGTTTGTTTGGATACCTCTGGATCTATTGCCAAGCCAGAATAGGTGTCTTTAGGATCGAAGATAGAGGTGATTCCCATATCTTGATTATAGGCATCCACTGTCTGCTCTAAAAGATCGTATACCGAAGCTTTTTTTCCAAAACGATGAATATATTTTCCATTTCTGATAATGGCATCAGCGGAGGGAATGGTGAAATCCCTTATATAATCCCAGTTGGGCACCCCGGAAATACCGTCACCATCTAGGTCCTCTGGATCTGCAAGTGCAAGTATATCAGCATCGGTTACATACTGTAAAAAACCTAGTCCAGTAACCGCTGGAGGTGTAAAAACCGAATAGGTAGCACCTTCCGGGATGTTTTCTGGTGTGTATCCCGGCAAGGCGCGATTTTGTAATTGTGGTCCGCCTAAGTGTAAAAACTTATTCCCTGTAGAATCTATCTGTCCAAACCGAGTAAGGGAAGTGGAAGGTAAGCCCTTACCATCGCCAGCATGGCAACTAACGCAACTTGTGGCTACAAACAAAGGTCCAAGACCATTTCTAGAATGAAAAAGTTCATCGTTGAAGGCAATATCCCCACTAAGAAACTGTGCGCTTTGTGCTTGGGTTAAATCTTCAATGGGGCCGTCTAATAATTCTGACTCCATGGGTTCTGATGGAAGAAACTCTTCACATGATAGCATTATTGATCCCAAAAGAATGAAGTTTATAATTGTGATTTTTGAATTTAGCATAGCGCTGATATTATAATTAGTCTTGCAAATATATAAAGTTAGACTTGGCTAAAAAATTAAATTTGAAATATTTATATCTTTACAGGAAACTATTGAAATGCCAACACAAGCAACGGAGAATTATCTAAAGGCTATTTTCTACTAACACACTAAAAACCCAGAGATTTCTCTCACAGGATTGGGACAACGTTTAGAGGTAAGTAAGCCCACTGTTAATGAGATGATTAAGAGGTTAGAAAAACAAGGCTGGGTTACTTATGAAAGGTATAAACCCATTACAATTACCCTGGAAGGAAAAAATGAGGCGGCTAGGGTTATTAGAAAACACCGTTTGTCTGAAATGTTCTTATCCGAGATTATGGGATTTGGATGGGAGGAAGTGCATCAAATAGCCGAACAAATAGAGCATTTAAAATCCGATATTTTCTTTGATAGATTGGACGAAATGTTAAGCTTCCCTACCGCAGATCCACACGGCTCCCCAATTCCGGATAAGGAAGGGGATTTTATAAAGAACAATTATAAAATGCTTTCTAAAATTGGAGAGGGCGTAACTGTAGCGTTAAAAGATTTGCGCAGCAGTGATAAAGAGTTTCTCATGTTTTTAAATAAGAAGGAAATTAGCTTGGGATTGGAAATCACCGTGAACCAAATTGAGGAATTTGACCACAGTATGAGCATCTCTTACGGCAAGCACCTAAACATAGTTATTAGTCAGCCAATAGCCGTAAAACTCATAGTGGAAAATATCGGATAGCGCATTTATAGTACGACCTCTATTTCTATTGAAACGCTTTTAGAGTAGGGCTAGTGTAATTTAAATCTAGAAACTCCGTATATTATTACCTATAATCTGTAGGGAGTTTACCGTAGTGTTTTTTAAATGCAGCTGAAAAATGGGTGGCATATTTGTATCCTAAACTTTCGGCTATGTCTGTGATCTTACGATCCGATTCTAATAGGAGCTTTTTTGCCTTTCCCATTTTGTATTCCCTAAGGTACGCCATAACAGAATTTCCAAAATGTGCCTTGAAATGTACTTTCAGGTAATATTCATTGGTGCCTACTGCAGTTGCTAATGATTTGAGGCTTGGTGTTTCGGAAAGATTAGCCAGCAATAATTTCCGTGCCAGAGCCATCTGCTTTGGGATTCGATTATCTTCAGACAGGTTTTCTGGTGCGGATTGAGACATGGAGTGGTTCCATTCGCTTATATATAATAGTAAAAGCTCTAAAACTTTAATTTCGATATAGTGTTCTAAAAAGCAACCTGTATATTTTTTGTAGGCCAGCTCTTCTACAATTTGGCGCATTCTATAATCAATAAGAAATGGGCAATCGGAAAAAGTATTGATAGTGGAGGAAGGGGAGTGTTTGGCAAAGGATAATATGTTTTCAAAATAAGCTTTTTCAGGACTGATTACGCTGTTGTGAATATTGATAATAAATGCCTCTACATTTCCTTCAGATAATTCAGTTATTTGTATCTGCCCACAGGAGTATTTCACTAACTGTACCGTATTAGGAAGGATATCAATAAAAGCACCTTTTCCATCAGAAATTCTTAGAGAACCTTTTAGTCCCATAAAAAGCTGTATATAATTCTCATTACAATCTATAGTAAAAGTTTTATTTAAATTTCCCGATTTTCTACAATTGCAATAATAAATCCTATCCGATAGAAACTCATGTCCTGTTAAATTTGCACTATCCAAGTCCCTATATTTAGGGTGAGATGAGAGGTCTTCACTTTTGTTTACAATAAAACCTTTATCGTCACCTTGATAGTCATTCAATAGACTATTAAACTTTTTTTCTACAGGTATTCCCTTTTTCGTCATTGATACTCCCTTTTTCGTCATTCTAATTGAATTGACAACAATATTTTTGTCGCTTCAAAATTAAGCTTTTTTAGACTAAATCTAAATAACACCCAATTTTATGAGAAAATATTTATTTCAACTTTTAATTTTAATGAGTGTAACCCTCGTACAGGCTCAAAAAGTCCACGTTAACGGAATGGTCCTAGATGCGTTTAACGATATGCCCTTACCCGGTGCTACTGTACAATCCCTAAATGGAGATACTTCCACAGTGACGGATTTTGATGGGCAATTTAGAATGTATGCCCTGCCCGGGCAATCCTTAGTGGTTCGTTATCTTGGATTTAAGGAACAGGCTTTTATGGTACCTAATGATGAATCTCTGATAACCATTATCCTGGAAGAGGATATAACCCAATTATTAGGAGTAGAAGTTACTGGAGCGTTAGGTATAAAACGGCACGCCAAGGAACTGGGTTCTTCTTCCCAATTAGTAAAATCAAGCGATCTAAATCAAGCTAGGGTAGTCAATCCCATTTTTGGCTTGGCAAGTAAAGTAGCCGGACTCCGTATTAATCAGTACGATAGTAAGGTAGATCCTGCTGCTCAGATTGTTCTTAGAGGAACGCGATCCCTACAACGAGGTAAGGGAATAGATGGAAGGTCTAATAACGAACCTATATATGTTGTAGACGGAGTGCCTATTCCGAGTATAGGTCGACTTAATCCCAATGATATTGAGAGTATTACGGTGTTAAAAGGAGCGAATGCTGCGGCACTTTATGGTTCTGAAGGGGTTAATGGCGCCATTATGATAACTACCAAAAAGGGCAAAACAGGGAAAGGAGTGATTTCATTTTCCAATACAACCACTTTTTCTAATGTATATTCTTTACCCGAGGCCCAAACCACTTATGGTCAAGGTTTTAATGGGGTATACAGTCCAACCACCTTTGAGTCTTGGGGACCGGCCTTTGATGGTTCTTTAAAACCATTTGGCAATCTCTTACCTAATGGGGATCAACCTATGATTACCTATGCTGCGCCTTCATCGGATAACAGAATAAATTTATTTGAAACCGGTGTTAATGTTCAGAACGATATTTCTTTTTCGGGAGGGGATGATATAAGTACTTATTTTTTATCTGCACAACATGTAAAACAGACAGGTGTAATTCCGAAGGATAAAAATAACAGGACGAATCTTCGTTTTAACGGTACTCGAAATTTTGGGAGGCTGCGTACGGCCTACAACATTAATTTCATACAAAATAAAAAAGACATTACCCCCGATGGTCCATGGATCAGTGCCTACCGTTATCCTGCTAATTTTGATTATGGTCTGATCAAGGATTGGGAAAGTCCAAATTCGCCCGGAAATCCGAACAATTACTTTATCCCTAATGGAGGATGGTACAGGAATCCTTATTTCTTGATCGATAATATCCGTGATCAAAGCAACCAACAGGTATTAAATGGGAAAATTGAGTTGAATTATGATTTAGCGCCTTGGGCAGAAGTAATGTACAGGGCCGGATTCTACAGCGATACGGATGAAACTCGTAATTATACCCGAAAATTTGAAGCGGAAGGCACTCGGAATACCCTAGGTTCCGTTGATGACGGGAGCCTGTTCTATCGAAGATTTAACAGTGACTTGGTTTTAAACGTAAAGAAGGAGATCGGGGATGTTAAAACGCGAGTTTTACTTGGTCATAATCTTCGTACAGATTATAGAAAGAGCCAAAACATCTCTGCCAGTAACCTACTATATCCCGATATTATTAACCCTGAAAGTCGTGCCGGGGAATTGGGAGGTGGGACATCTATCACGGAACAACGGTCTTTTGGTGTGTATAGTGAATGGGTTACTGGATATAAAGATTTCGCCTTCCTTACCCTTACTGGGAGGAACGATTGGATCTCTACCCTAAGCAAAGCGCATAGGTCTTATTTTTATCCAGGCGTAAGTGCATCATTTATTTTGTCGGAAGCGATTCCTTCTTTGCGAAAATCGGGAAAATTATCATTTGCCAAGATATATGGGTCGTGGAACAGGACCGGAAATGTTACTTTGGCACCTTATCAACTTAATAATGCCTATTCTCAATCCAATGGTTTTCCTTTTGGAAATACCATCGGATTTTTACCCAATCTAGTAAATCCCAATCCGGATATAGAGCCAGAATTTGTTACTTCATATGAGACGGGAGTGCAGTTGGGCCTATTTAATCAACGGCTACAATTGGAGGCGACCTATGTGTATTCTGATTCCGATGGCCAGATTTCCAATGCCAATGTTTCCCGTGCCACTGGATATAATGCCATGCTCGTGAATTCGGGGCGGATGACCAATAATATCATAGAACTAAGTGTTAGTAGCGACATTATAAAGAGTAGGGATTTAAAATGGAATTTGGGCATTAATTATAGTTATACCAAAAATGTAGTGAAGGAACTTTATGGCGATGCTCCCTTTCGTCAGAATTTCAGACAATCCTATGCTTTTGTAGGGGAACAATTTCCTAGCTTATGGGTGAGTGATTATCAGCGCGACCCCAATGGGAATGTGGTGGTAGATGCGCAAACAGGGGATCCTATAATTGCAGTGGACAATACGCTATTAGGACCCATGGTACCTCCCCATATGATTGGGATTAATTCTATGGTTACCTACCGGAATTTTAGTTTGGGCTTACAGTTTGATGGACGTATGGGAGCCTGGTTCTATTCGGAAACCATTCCGCCTATGTTCGAATTTGGAACGCATCCCCTCACTGCGGAATACAACCGCGAAGCGTTTGTGTGGCCTGGATCGGTAATTGAAACAGCCCCCGGAGAGTATGTTCATAATTCCAATTTAACTACCTCTGGAGGCGGAAAGGAATTCTGGGCCAAACAGGGGTCGGTACAACGTAACACAGCCGCCAAAGCAGATTTCTTTAAGCTTAGAGAAGTGAACCTAAGCTATCGTTTACCCGAATCTCTTTTAGGGAGTAAAAAGGTGTTTCAATCGGTTAGTTTAGGCGTAGTAGCGAGCAATTTGTTTGTTATTACTCATTCTAGCAACAATATTGGTGACCCAGAATATCTCTATAATAGCACTGATGGATACTACAGTTTTAGGCAGATTCCTCCAATGCGCAATCTAGGTCTTACCATTAATGCTCAGTTTTAATTTTTATACAATTTTATCATGCTAAAAAATAAATTTCTTTTTTCTACACTATTGGTTGTTTCGATATTCTTTCTGGGATCATGTGATTCTTTCCTAGACGTAAACAGCAATCCCAATAAACCCATTAATGAGAACTTGCCTTTAGAGGCAAAGCTTCCAGCGGCCTTAGTTTCTACCGTAAATCAGGAGGTGGGGCAAATTAACCAGATTGGGGCCTTTTGGGGAGGCTATTGGGGAACCAATAATGATGGTGCCAATTTATATTATGATTTAAAAACATATAATGGCCCCGGCATCCGTAGCCAAAGGGACGGTATTCCTGTCTGGGAGAATGGGTATAACAACATCCTATATTTTAAATTGATAGAGGAGGAAGCCTCCAAAATTGGCGATTTATTTTATACTGGTAGTGCAAAAATTATGCAGGGCTGGCTATTTTTAAGGTTGGTGGATTTTTATAACAATATTCCTTTCGACCAAGCAGCAAGTGGTAATATTCACCTTAATCCAGTCTATGAATCTGGACAGGAAGTCTACAAAAAAAGCATCAATTTAATTACGGATGGTATTTTGGATGTTAAGGCTTCTGATATGATACCCACAATGAATCATGGAGATGTGCTTTTTGGAGGTAAAAAAGATCTTTGGGCCAAATTTGGAAATACCATAAAACTAAGGGCCCTGATCAGGCAAAGTGAGAAAGTGGATCTGGCATATTTACAGTCGGAAATAGCAAGTATTACCTCGGAGGGATCTGGATTTTTAGGCCCTAAAGAACATGCTCTAGTAAATCCAGGTTATTTGAATACCGATGGGAAATTAAATCCATTCTGGACCAATTATTACCGAGACGTACAGGGAAACAGTACCGCCAACCATCAAAACTTAAGGCCAACCCTTTATCTGGTCAACACATTAAAGAATCTAGATGATCCTCGTTTGTCTAAAATTTATCAAGAGACAAACGGCGAAATTAATGGAGTGATTTTCGGAAATCCAGATGCGGGGAATCCTGAATATGCAAGACAAAATACTTCGGTTCTAAAAGGTCCACAAGAAAATAATGGCGTAGCTACGGGATTGTTACATGGAATTGATCAAGGAAGTATACTTATGACTGGTTTTGAATCACAATTTTTACAAGCTGAAGCCGCATATAGGGGATGGATAGCCGGAGACGTTATCGATTACTACCAAAATGGCATTTTGTCCTCTATGGATTACTTAAAAGTTGCAGATACGGATGCCTTAGTTTATACCGAAACGCAAGTGAGGAATTTTGAACATTCAGGAACTCAATTGAATTTGCTAATAGAACAAAAATGGCTCGCGCTAAACAGTGTCTCCAGTATTGAAGCTTGGAACGATTATAGAAGGTTGGGCTTACCCAATTTCCCTAAAACTGCCGCCTCTGGCGTTTCTGGACGCCCACTTAGATTAATGTACCCAGAGACAGAAAGGGGTACAAATAATGCACAGGTAGAACTTCAAGGGTCGGACATGATTACTGAGAATAAAATTTGGTGGATGCTTTAGAATTAATCAAACTTATGACTATCGAATAAGGTGGTTTTTAAGGCTTTCCTATTTTTTTTTAAATCAATTGCACCATACCATTATGACGAGACAAGTAAAGACAAATAGCTGGATCAGGATTAGGAAATTTTTAAACGACATTCACCTTTGGGTAGGATTGATCAGTGGACTGGTACTGTTGGTTGTATGTTTTACAGGAACGCTATATGTCTATAATACGGAAATCAGAGAATGGAGTGCTTCCCATCTCTACAGGGTATCTGTTCCGAAAGGAAAGGAAGCTTTGCCCATTGAAACCATATTGCAAAAAGGAAACTCAGTTATTCAAGGAAATATTACCGGGTTGAAAATTTTCTCGGATGCTAATCGCAGCCTTCAGGTGGTCGCTAAAAAAGAAGGGGACCGAGGGCGTTTTGGAACCACTTATTTTTTTAACCCTTATACCGGGGATTTTCTTGGAGACAGTAAGGAAGATAATGCCGTGGTACGTTTTATGGGGAATGTATTCAGCCTTCACCGTTGGTTACTATTAGACAAAATAGAAAAGCCTATAATATCGGGCTTGGAAAATCGTACCCTTGGTAGTTATATTACAGGAACAGCTACCATATTATTTACCCTAGGGGTCTTAACAGGAATTGTGATATGGATACCACGAAAAGCGAAGTACTGGCGGCAGGGCCTGAAAATAAAATTCAGCGGTAATTGGAAGCGTATTAATCATGACCTGCACAACACATTGGCACTTTACGCTGCTGTTATCTTGTTTCTGATGGGAGTTACCGGGCCATTTTGGTCTTTTCCTTGGTATAGGGAAGCATTACAGAAAAGTTTAGGCACTTATAAGGAACGCCAAGAAGGTAAACCCGCTATTCGTTTGGAAAATAAAAGTACAACCCCTTTGAAACAAGAATCTGGAATATTCCCGCTAGCCGATTATTTGTTTGTCGTAGACTCAGAATTGGATTATTCTGGTGATTACAGTATAAATATGCTCCAAAATGGGGCTAGTGAAATCAGTATTAGTAAAAAGCGATCTGGTTTTTTCTCGCCAGCTGCCTCCGATAAGATAGTACTGGATTTAAGCACCAAGGCCATCAAGGAATTGGATGTCTTTATTGCAAAACCTTTTAAAGAGAGAGTGTCTGGGTCAATTAAAGCATTGCATATTGGTGATGTTTATGGTTCGTTCAGTAAGTTGCTTTATTTCATTTCATGCCTTATAGCCACCAGCTTACCTATTACTGGAACACTAATCTGGATCAATAAAATAAAAAAAACAAAGAAGAAAAAGAAGAAGTAGGTACCTCCTTCCTAAAGGAGTTTACTAGTAATTATAGAGGTGCGAATATTTTTATTCTAAGTTTAATTTGCCCAAGAAAATAAATATCTAACTCGGTTTATTTTTTTTGTTCGGTTTAATCGATACGGTGCGACAACTATTCTTTGAAGCTTCGATTAAATCCAGAAACTCATTTATATGTGAAATTTGTTTAAACTTAAAGATTATTTTTGGAAAAGGAAATGTTGAACTTTGATTCTTTAAAAACATAATGAATTATGAAAATCGAGTCATTTACGAACAGTAACTTACTGAGCAAGAAGGCTGCCAACCTAATTTTTTCTACTTTAATAAAAAAACCTGATAGTTTAATTTGTACGGCAAGCGGTAATTCAACAGTAAAAACGTATCAAACATTAACCGAAAGATCCATCGATAATCCTGAAATTTTCGGAAAGCTCAATATTTTAAAATTAGATGAATGGGGTGGAATAGAAATGGACCATCCCAATTCATGTGAAACTTTCCTCCAGAAAATGTTGATCGAGCCTTTAAAAATCTCTTCCTCAAAATATATCTCCTTTAATAGCAATCCAATTGATAAAAAAGAGGAATGTGAAAGAATATCGAATTTAGTAAAGAAAAAGGGGCCCATTGATCTATGCATTTTGGGTCTTGGTATTAATGGACATATCGCTTTTAATGAACCCGGAAATTATTTAAATCCAGGCTGCCATATCGCTACTCTTTCCAAAAGTTCCCTTAAGCATTCCATGGCGGTAAAAGCACACCCTAAACCAAGCTTTGGCCTTACTATCGGAATGGGTGATATCTTACAGTCTAAACAAATACTTATTTTGTTGACCGGTCCTGATAAAAGTAAGATAGCAAAGGAATTTTTATCCCAAAAAATAACGACCCAGTTACCGGCTTCTTTCCTGTGGTTACATGCCAACACAACTTGTTTGATAAATGAAGAAGACATTCATATCAAATAACTGCATAAAAATATAAATAGTTTTCAAAGTACTGGAAAATCAAAGATGTTGCTCTGTGTTGTGTACCAATAAACGGAGGAATTAGGTAAGCTTTCTGCACCTGGATTTCCAAAATGGAGATTCCTATTTTGGACTATCTATTGGGATGGAAAATAGGCCTATTAGGCCCATGCCTTTTCACCATTTTTATAGGGTACACATCCATTATACCTTCCAGGGATAGGATTATATCGCAGTGCTTGTGTGGTACCTGGTTCTGAAGTAAAATATCCCCAAATAGTAAGTTGTTTTATCATGGTGAAATAATGGACTTCGTGGTTCGCTTTTATTTTTGATACTTCATTATCCAAATCCACCAGCAACAGATGCCTTTCATCCAGTGTAAGCTCCCGAAAAGAATTGCCGAATCTTTTCTCAGACAATTTATTTAAATGGAGTATACCGTTTTTAAATATTTTTTGCTCCGTAGCGGTATAGCAGTCTTCTACAATTGACTTCATAAATAACCCAATCTTGGCCGTTTTGGCACCAGGAGATTTACTGCTTTCCGGAAGAATGGTTTCCCCTACGTCATCCAAAAAAAGAACCTCCTCTTTGGTGAGCAACTCCTCCATTTTCGGATCCGGCGCACAGCCCAATAGAAAATAGTCGGAGCCAATAATTGTTCCTGCAAACACACCAGCTGTAATTTTTAACGCTTTTCTTCTATCCATTTTTTATAGTCTTACCTTTTCTCCAAAGTTTATAGGGTCTATCAACGTCCGACCTAAAAGGCATAAATATTTTTCTTTCTGCCCCTGCAGCCTCATAGGCTGCGAAAATTATTTCCAAAACCGCCCTGCCATCTTCGCCTGTTAAAATTGGTTTAGAGTCATTTTTAACACAGTCCACAAAATGTTCCATTTCTTGGGGAAAACCATAATTCCATATTTCTTCATACATAATAAAACTCCAGCCTATGGTATTTCCTGCCTTTTCCACGGCATAATTAATACCCTTGGTACTGTAGGTCTGTATCGAATTTCCCTGTAATATATCCGCATAAGCTACCCCTTCAGAACCATGGATTTCCGCTTTATCATCCATTCCACCAAGTTTGGTCCAGCTTTCTTCGGCTATGGCAGTAACGCCATTTTCAAATTCAAGGATAATTATTGCATTATCATCCCCAATGGTCTTATCATGATGAACACTTGTTGACATCTGTGCATATACCGATTTTACAGGATTTTTATTATTTAACCATCTAAAAAATTGTATTGCATGGCATCCCATGTCCATGGTAACCCCACCCCCAGATTTTTCCACATCCCAGAAGTGATCCGAGTGAGGTCCATCATGTTTTTCAGACTGTTTAAAAATAATCGGCCTTCCAAGGGCGCCTTCATCCAAAAGCTCTTTTAACCTGACATATTTTGGGGTAAAACACAATTCTTCGGCATACATTAGCTTGACATTGGCTTTTTTACATTCCTCTATCATCTTATCCGCTTCTTTTAGATTGAGACACATAGGTTTTTCCACCACAACGTGTTTTCCTGCTTTTGCCGCCTTTAATGTGATTTCACAGTGCACTGAGTTTGGGGCACCAATCAGTATCATATCTATTTCTTTAATAGCCAACAAATCTTCTATCTTGGTATAATATTTTGGTATCCCATATTTTTGGGCAAATTTTTCAGCATTTCCAGGAGTTGGCGATACTACGGCCAGAACTTCGGCAGCTGCTACATGTCTCAAAGCTTCAACATGAATGGAGGATATAAATTGTGATCCAATAATACCTATTCCCACTTTTTTATCCATAATAAAAGTATTATAAATTACCTTTTTTTATTTCATCTACCGCAAAATTCGCTGCTCTTGCCGTTAACGCCATATAGAGAATAGATGGGCTCTGATTCCCCGTACTCGTCATGCAGGCTCCATCGGTGACAAAAACATTTTTACATAGGTGCATCTGGTTTTTATCATTCAGCAGGGATGTTTTTGGATCTGATCCCATTCGAACACCGCCCATCTCATGAATATCCAGTCCTGGTGCTTGTTTATTGTCATGAGTTTCCACTTCAGTACAACCTATCTTTTCTAGCATTTGTTGACTTTCGCTTAAAAAATCGCGGATCATCAGTTCATCATTTTCATCGTAATCAACATCGGTTACCAATAAAGGAATTCCCCATTGATCCTTTTTATTCGAACTAAGGTACACCCGATTGGTTGCCTTAGGAATTGTCTCTCCTTGCATATACATATAAACGTGCCAATCACCAGCCTCACTTAAAGCATGTTTATAATCTGACCCAATTTGCTCATTACTTTTTGCTGCTTTGTCCTTTCTTACCCTGTAGGCTCCACAAAACGTTGTGAATCCTCCAAAATATTCCATTTCCTTTTTTCCAATATTTCGATAATTGGCCAATATAGGTTCAGTCGGATTCATGCCATAGACATATTTGTCCTTAAACCCTTCCATTTTACCCCCTGCATGTCCCCGGTATAGATGAAAACAAATATATCTTCCCAAAATATCATGGTCATTTCCTAATCCGTTTGGAAACCTATTGGAAATTGAATTTAATAGGATCAGGTTTGTATTTAGAGCAGAAGCGTTTACAAATATTATTTTGGCTTTATATTCAATCACCTCATGGGTATTTGTATCTATTACCTTAACTCCTGAAGCGCTGTTCAATTCGTCATCATAAATAATGGAATGAACCACTGAGAAAGGCCTAAGGGTCAAATTTCCTGTTTTTTCCGCCCATGGAATAGTCGAAGAGTTTGAACTGAAATACCCTCCATATGGACAACCGCGCATGCACCTGTTACGGGATAGGCATTTTCCCCGTCCCTGTTCAATATGTAACTCAGTGGGTTGGGTTATTTGTGCCCATCTTCCCTGTACCATATATCTATCTGGGTAATGTTTCCGGATTCCCTCGCTCATTTTTTGTTCCACACAATTAAAATCGAAGGGAGGCAAAAACTCCCCATCGGGCATGGCCTCTATGCCATCTTTATTTCCGCATACTCCAATAAACTTTTCTACATGTGAATACCAATGCGCTACATCCTCATAATTTATCGGCCAGGAGATACCATATCCAAATTTGCTTGGTGCTGTAAATTCAAATTGACTCCATCTTTGACAAGCACGGCCCCATGTGAGTGACTTCCCACCAACTTGATAACCTCTAATCCAATCAAATGGTTTTTCCTGTACATACGGATGATCAGCATCCTTTATAAAAAAATGGGCAGTATCTTCCCCGAATCCTGACGCTTTAGATATCAATGGATTTTCATCGATAAATTCTTTGGTCATCTGGCCACGATGCTTAAATTCCCAAGGGTCCATATTTGAAGTTGGGTAATCTTTAATGTGCTTAACATCCCTACCTCTTTCCAATAACAATGTCTTTAAACCATTTTCGCAAAGTTCCTTTGCCGCCCATCCCCCTGAAATTCCTGACCCAATCACTATTGCATCATAAGTATTCTCTAATTTATCCATAACTTATATCATCCTAGTTTGAATTGTTATTTGGTCAAATTCCAGTATGCTATACCTATCACCCTTTTAATCTTACAATTTAAGGATGACAATAGTCCATTTCAGGTATGAGTTTAAATCTAAATCAATTTACTCATTTATTTGTAATTCAGATCAATAGGGAAATTAATTTTGGGTAACCATACTTTGATTCCCCGTTAAACAATGTCCTACGACTTAGTACTCTGCTACCTATTATTTTTATTCTAGTGCCCGTTTATATTTTTTTTAATGTAGTTATTTAGGGTATTTCACCTTCAATCTTGAAAAAATAAATTGGAAACAGGCTAGGGGATCTCTTGGTGCTAAAATAAAATAAACTAAATCTGTCCTCTAGTTATAAGATAACCTCAATACAAATACATGTAAGATTTTATTACAATAAAAAGTAAGTATAATAAGATATTGGTTTATCTTAATAAAATGAAATTTAATATTGGCTTAAAGCTTGCGGTATCACTTTAGCCAATTATTAGCAAACAGTTACTAAATGAAAATAAGATATAAAAAACGGCATCAGAATGTAAGTCTGATTTTTGGACTTATATGGTTGGTTTTGTTCTTCATTTTCCGCTTTACAAAAGAGGAAGACAATTGGACTGATTATGGATGGCTTGTTATTTCATGTATGTATTTATCAGTTTATTTTTATCAATTGAGGTACAAATATTTAACAATAGAAAAAGGAATAATAAAAGTGAACTACCCTTTGGGAAAGAAAATAAGTTTGATGGAAATTAAGGGAATTAAAAAGTTTGCGGGAGATTATATCCTAAAAACTGACAAAAGAAAATTGACTATCCATACAAAAATTATTGATCTAAAATCTCTTGCTGATTTGACTTCTGAATTGAATAAACTAGGCGTAGAATGGAGTTAATATCTTATTTTACAGTAATTATATGGAATAGGTCATTTTGATTTATATACAAATTACAAAAAGGTTGGTCCGACTTCAAAATAGGAAGAATTTTATTCAATAAAAACGGGTTTGAACAAATCGATGGACCAAATTATGGCGTTGAGATTCTGCATATAATAATGACTCATGTTAAATAGGGGGGAAGTCCCTAATTCAAAGCCATAGACATGTTTTTTAATTTCTATTACTTGACTCTTGGAGGGCCCTTCCTTCTACAAGTTCCCTTCATTGTGTGAAATTTCCTAATGATTAAAAAAGTCGGTATTAATAGGTCAGTAGGATTCTTATTCCCATATAAAGTAAGTTGAATAATTTATTCCCTATCTTAATCTGTTTAAAATATTGAACTAAAATAAATGGATCTCAAAAGTCAAGATTAAAGGACATTTTATCACATTATCTACCCCAAAAGTGTGTGGATGTGGTAGATGTTACAGAATAATCACCATTTTATTTTGTACTTATTTTTTTTTTACACTAAAGCACCTTAATACTTAAAAAAATGATTTTTATAGAAAACGAAGGGAATACCAATCCACGGTTAAACCTTGCTTTGGAAGAATATATTCTGAGAAATTTTGATCCAGCGGATGATTATTTGTTGTTTTATATTAATGAACCTTCCATCATTATAGGGCGAAACCAAAACACCTTAGAAGAGATAAACCATCAATATGTAGATGAAAACAATATACATGTGGTACGAAGAATATCTGGTGGTGGCGCAGTTTATCACGATTTTGGCAATCTCAATTTCAGCTTTATCACCAACCACGATGGAAAAAGTCTGAGCAATTTTAAAAAATTCACAGCTCCGGTGATAAAAGTGTTACAATCGCTAGGGTTGAACGCTGAACTTAAGGGTCGCAACGATATTGAAGTAGAGGAGAAAAAAATTTCCGGTACCGCCCAATTTTCTACTGGAAAAAGAATGGTGAGCCATGGCACTTTACTTCTCGATACTGATTTGGAGGAAGTGGTAAAAGCACTAAATGTTAAGATGGAGAAGATTGTCTCCAAAGGCCATAAATCCGTTCGCAGCAGAGTGGCCAATATCTCGGAATATTTAACACAACCCTTAGAAATAGAAGAGTTCCGAAGGTTGTTGTTGGAAGGACTTTACGAAGAGAGCGAACCTTTTGAGCGTTATCATCTTTCGCTAAAGGAATGGCAAGAGGTGCATCGCCTAAAAGAGGAGAAATACGATACATGGGATTGGAATTATGGTCGTTCGCCCAAATTTAATATTCAGAGGTCCAAGCGTTTCCCCATAGGTGAATTGGATTTGCGGATTTTTGTTGAAAAAGGACATATACAGGAGTTTAAGATTTTCGGGGATTTTTTCGGAAAAGAACCTCTGGAAAGTCTGGAGAAGTTTTTTATAGGAACTCGATATGAAAAAGAGGATATTTCGGCAATTTTAAAAAATATGGATATCAAAGAATATTTCGGCGACATTTCGAAAGATGATCTAGTTGAATTGGTTTATGGTGCGGATGTAGTGGATTCAAATCTTTAAAAATTCCTTGCATACCGATGCTGTTTCCGATGGTGAAAAACGAACCAATTAGGTCATTAGTTCCTCCAAGCGCGAGAACCTGGCCTGAAAACTAAAGGTTGTCAACCTATTATAAAAATGAGTTATAAAATCTGTACTTACTTATGAAGGTAGGGGATTGCGGTAACCCATCCAAATTTCCGCTAAGAAGGGTATGTTGGATTAGACGAAATCCCATAATTGAACATAAAATTCAAGGTAGTTTTAAACTAAAAAATCAACCATAAAAAACAGTCCATTAACGTTGTGATAACATTAGGATATACTAAATACATTGGCTATTGCAGAAAGGATAAATTCAACACCAATGGTAATTACGATAAATCCAATAATTCTAGATAATGCATTTATGCCGGAAGCACCTAGAATTCTAACAATATAAAACGAACTTTTCAATATTAGATAAATGAAAATTGTAGATAAAAGAATTGCTGCGAGGATAATGAACACTTTATTTAACTCCGTAAATTCCTGATTATAGGTTATTAATAAGGACATAGTGCCCGGACCAGCAATCATTGGCATTGCTAAAGGAGTCAATGAAATTTCTGACCGAGTCTCAATATCTTTTTTTACTTTTTCAACTTTCATCCCTTTATGCTTTCTAAACCCGCCTGTCAATAAAGCGAAACCTGAGGAGGCAATAATTAGTCCACCAGCAATTTTAAGTGAGTTTAATGTTATCCCAAAGAATACTAAGATATATTTTCCCGCAAAAAATGAAATAAGTAATATTATCAATACATTTAAAGACGCCCAAAAAGCTATTTTGTTCCGCTCCAACCCACTGTGCTCTTGCGTTAAACTAACAAATACAGGAACAGTTCCGAAAGGGTTCATTACCGAGAACAATGCTGCAAAAATCATTATAAATAATTCCATTTTTTTTAAGCAAAGTTCCTTCCTTCCTTTTTTAATCCCATTAAGTGCATATTACGATTTCGTAAATTTTACATACGAAATGCAAAATGAAAGATAAATAACCCTTTCAATTGGTTATTGTATTAATTTAAATCATAGTAGCTAGCTCTTTCTTTTAAAATTGGCCGGTCACTATATATGTAGATCAACTAGCTATAAAACAACCTCAATAATCTATTTCTAAGACTTATATTTCCCATAAACGTAAGTAGAAAAGTTTATTGACCAAAGGGATTTTATAAGTTAAAACCTGTGATGAGTTTCTGGGTTATAGTTCCAATAATGATTATTGGTATTGTGCTAATAGGCGGTATTTTGAATGGAGATCCTATAGAGGGAATTATTTCGATTTTCGCTGCTATCACTAGCCAAGACGGTTTATAAACAGCGCTTTGTGGAACGATAAATGGCAAGAAAAAGTTGACCTTGAATATAGCGATAGAATCTAAATCGGCAATTACAATTTCTTAAAATTTCTCATTATTAACTCGTAGAGATAGCAGAAAATTAGAAACATTTACTTAATTTAACAGGATTACTGGTATCATTTAATGAATACTAGATAATTTAAGTAGATAAAGGTTTTATTGAAATAAAAACATAATCTTATGAAATTAACTTCCAGGGAAACAGAAAAACTCATGCTTTTTCTTGCAGGGGAACTCGCTGAAAAACGCAAGGCAAGAGGTTTAAAATTAAACTATCCGGAGTCCATCGCATTAATCAGTGCAAGACTACATGAACTGGCAAGAGATGGTAAAAGAGTGGCAGAATTAATGCAGATAGGAGCAACCTTTCTTACTAGAGAAGATGTTATGGAAGGCGTTCCAGAAATGATTTCAGATATACAAATCGAAGCTACTTTTCCTGATGGGACAAAGTTAGTAACGGTTACTAACCCTATTCGTTAATAAAATTCAGAACAATATGATTCCCGGAGAATATATTTTAAAAGAAGAAAAAATTGTTTGCAATGCGAAACATGAAAGCATTACTCTTAAAGTAATCAATACGGGTGATCGACCTGTGCAGATAGGTTCTCATTTTCACTTTTTTGAAATTAACAAAAAAATGTCTTTCGATCGAGAAAAGGCTTTTGGAAAGCGTTTGGATATCTTATCGGGTACAGCAATTCGTTTTGAGCCAGGTGAATCTACCGAAGTACAACTAATAAATATCGGAGGGAGTAGAAAGTTTTATGGTGCTAGTAACTTAACACAAGGAGATACAACTTCTAAAGAGAGTTTGGAGAAAGCGATGAAAAAGATGGAATCTCAAAACTTTAAAAATATAAAATCATGAGTTTTAAGGTAGATAGGTTAAAATATGCGAATATATACGGACCTACAATAGGCGATAAAGTTCGTTTAGGAGATACTGAACTGTTTATTCAAATTGAAAAAGATTTTAATAGCGATAGTTATGGTGAAGAAAGTACGTTTGGTGGAGGTAAGAACGTAAGGGATGGTATGGCTCAATCGTCTACGAGAACAAGAGATGAAAATGTTCTTGACTTTGTTATTTTAAACGTAATAGTCATTGATCATTGGGGCATTATTAAGGGGGATGTAGGTATTAAGGATGGTAAAATCATAGGAGTTGGTAAAGCCGGAAATCCGGATACCATGGATGGCATAACGGAAAATATGATTATTGGAGCATCTACGGAGGTACACTCTGGTGCTGGTCATATTTTAACGGCTGGAGGAATAGACACGCATGTCCATTTTATTAGTCCACCACAAATAGAGCATGCATTATTTAGTGGTCTTACCACGATGATAGGCGGGGGGTCTGGCCCTGCGGATGGCACCAGTGCCACATTAGTAACTTCCGGAGCATGGCACATAGAGAAAATGATACAAGCTTCTGAAAATTTTCCAATGAACGTAGGATTTTTTGGAAAAGGTAACTGCAGTACAATAGCCCCTTTGATTGAACAAATTGAGGCTGGGGCTCTTGGACTAAAAGTACATGAAGACTGGGGTGCTACGCCAGCTGCACTCGATGCTTCACTTACAGTGGCTGATAAATATGATATTCAGGTAGCCTTACATGCCGATAGCTTGAACGAAGCAGGGTTTTTAGAGGACACCGTTAATGCCATTAACGGACGAACCATTCATACCTTTCATACCGAAGGCGCTGGTGGCGGACATGCACCGGACATTATGAAAATCGCATCGCATTCAAATGTGCTCCCTAGTTCAACCAATCCAACGATGCCTTTCACTATCAATACGGTAGATGAGCATTTAGATATGCTTATGGTTGCTCACCACCTAAAAAAATCCATCCCTGAAGATGTAGCTTTCGCAGATTCAAGGATCAGAAAAGAAACCATGGCCGCAGAAGATATACTGCATGACTTGGGAGTTATCAGCATGATGAGTTCTGATTCCCAAGCAATGGGAAGGGCTGCCGAAGTTATTATTAGAACGTGGCAAACTGCTCACAAGAACAAGTTGCAACGCGGATTTTTGGAAGAGGATAAAGAAATTGAGGCAGATAATTTCAGGGTAAAAAGATATATTTCCAAGTACACTATTAATCCTGCGATTTCGCATGGTATTTCTAAATATGTGGGGTCTGTTGAACCAGGTAAAATTGCCGATCTCGTATTGTGGAAACCGGCATTTTTTGGTGCTAAACCAGAAATGGTGATTAAAGGAGGTATGATTGCAGCTAGTAAAATGGGAGATCCAAACGGAGCTATTCCTACCCCCCAACCGGTATTAATGCGAAATATGTTTGGAACTTTGGGGGTGGCGGTTCACAAAACAGCCGTAACCTTTGTATCGCAAGCAGGAATGGATAATAATATTGCTAAAAAATACGGTGTCAAAAAGAAACTATTGCCTGTTATAAATTGCCGGACAGTAGGTAAAAAAGACATGATTCACAATGACGCTATGCCAAATATTGAGGTAAATCCTGAAAATTATGAAGTCACTGTGGACGGAAAAGTCATTACCAGCGAGCCCCTTGAGGTAGTCCCTTTAGGACAACTATACTTTCTTTTTTAATAGTGTTTATTCGTAAAATAAAACGATGATCTGTAAAAAAGTAATAGGTAATATTGAAACCTATCCCATTCGTTCCAAGGCTAAAGATTTATTAAACTTGCAATGGTTCGAGACTACTAAGCGCATTATGCGCAAACGGTCAGAAGCGAATCAAGAGGTCGTCATCAAATTTTTAAAGGAAGGAACTAGACTTAAGGAAGGGGATATTCTTTACGAAGATATTGATAAGGTTGTAGTCGTGAATATTTTACCTTGCGATGCCATTCAAGTTACTCCAAGGTCTATTTATGAAATGGGGACGGTCTGTTATGAAATAGGCAACAAACACTTGCCGCTTTTTATTCAAGACAACCACGTGCTTATTCCCTACGAAAAACCCTTGGAACGCCTACTAATAGCTACTGGCTATGAGGTAACAAAAACTCATTGCAAACTACTCAATATGTTAAAAGCCAACGTAGAGCCTCATCAGCACGGTAAATCAGGAAGCTCTCTCTTTTCAAAAATTCTCGAATTAACTACTAAGGAGTAAATTAATTATAAAGTAACTGCTATCTAAAACATAATATTTTAGGCGGCAGATTATCTATAACAACTCTTACATGAATAAGGACACAGCCAAATCCAAAGAATTGGGTTCACTTATTGAAATACTCCATATTACGGACCCTACGTTGCCTATTGGTGGGTTCTCACACTCTAACGGTTTAGAAACCTATGTTCAGCAAAATTTAGTAAAGAACGCTTCCACAACGCAGGATTTCGTGGAAAGTATGTTAAAAAACAACTATAAGTATAATGATGCATTAGCGGTAAAATTGGCTTATGAATTTACCTTGGAAAAAAACGTATATGAACTCCTGAATTTAGACGAGGAATGTAATGCTTTAAAGGCACCAAGAGAAGTGCGCGAGGGAAGTCAGAAATTGGGAACCCGATTGATAAAAATATATGCTACGTTATTGGATGATCCTTTTTTAAACCAAATTAATGATCACATTGAAAAAAAGGAGATGGAGGGTCATTATCCAATAATTTATGGAATAATAACCTCCCTCTTAAAAATAGATAAGGAAAAAGCTACTTGTGCATTTCTTTACAATGCTGCTGTAGCTATGGTTACAAATGCCGTAAAGCTTGTTCCCCTTGGCCAAACAGATGGTCAGCAAATAATTTATAATGTACAAGGCCTAATCGAAGATCTGACTTTAGAAATAATGGATGTAGAAAGAGAACTGCATGGGGTTTGTAATACCGCTTTAGACATAAAGTGTATGCAGCACGAGCATCTATATTCAAGATTATACATGTCCTAAAAAATAATAACGATAAAATTCTGATGGAAGAAAGAAAATATATAAAAATTGGAGTTGCAGGACCAGTAGGTACCGGAAAAACAGCTTTGATAGAGAAAATAACAAGAAGAATTGCAAAAGAGTATAGCATTGGAGTGGTAACCAATGATATTTATACAAAAGAAGATGCTAAATATCTCGAAAATAATTCCTCTTTGGAGGCCAATAGAATTATAGGCGTCGAAACAGGTGGTTGTCCACACACGGCGATTAGAGAGGATGCAAGTATGAACCTTGAAGCAGTTGATGAAATCGTCAATAGACATCCTGAGGTAGAAATTATCTTTATTGAAAGTGGCGGGGATAATTTATCTGCAACCTTCAGCCCTGATCTAGCCGACGTAACAATATTCGTTATTTCCGTGGCCGCAGGATCCGATATTCCACGAAAAGGAGGTCCTGGGATTACCCGTTCTGATTTATTGGTGATTAACAAAATGGATTTAGCTCCTTATGTAAAGGCTGATTTGAAGCTAATGGAAGATGATGCACGCAGAATGCGAAATGGCGAACCTTTTATCTTTACAAACCTTATGACTGATGAAGGCTTAGATAGTGTTATTCAGTGGATAAAGCGCTACGCTTTATTGGAAGAAAAAACTGAAGAACCCCAATTGCTTAGATAATGGAAAAATACAGTCTTAAAACAGGTCTAAGGGAGCAAACTATACTGAAAGACGTCTATTTTACGCCTCCCTTTAACTTGGTTGAAGTTAGAGAAAACAAAAAAAATCCATTGTTAGAGATGATGGTGATGTCATCATCCCCCGGTATTCTTAACGATGATTTTTACGATATCAATATTGAGGTGATAGATGGATCTTCCTTGAATTTGCAGACCCAATCCTACCAACGCATTTATATTTCAGTAAAAGGTACCAATCAGAATATGGCTATATCAGTTGGTGAAAGTGCTTATTTTAGTCATGTCCCCCATCCTGTGGTGCCTCATAAAGGCGCACGTTATACTGCAAAAAACACCATTAACATAAAAAGTAGCAGCACCTTGTTGTGGGGCGAAATATTGACCTGTGGTCGTAAATATATGGGGGAAGGAGAGTTGTTTCAGTTCAAAAAACATCATGCTATTACAGAAATATATCAAGAAGATGTTTTAATTTTTAAAGACAATCTATATATCGTTCCTGAAGAAATAAATCTGAAGGAATTCGGTCAATACGAAGAGTTTACCCATCAAGGAAGTTTATTCTTTATAACTCCGCAAACTGATGTTATAGAACGAATGGAAAAAATAGTCAATAGACTTTCAAAAGAAGACGGTATTAGTTACGGTATATCTAAGGTATTGGATAATGCATATGTGCTCAGAATTTTAGGAAATGAAGGCGAACAGCTCTATAAACTCTTCACTCAAATACGGAGGGAAGAAGACTATTTAATTAACCAAAGCGTAAAACTAAATTAACCATTATGGGATCAGAATTTAGTGTTTTATTGGTTACCGCTATATCAGTAAGTATATTGCACACCGTTTCAGGACCCGATCATTACATTCCTTTTATTGCTATTGGAAAGTCGAAAGGATGGAAATTACCGAAAATTGTGATGTGGACAGCCATTTGTGGATCCGCGCATGTAATGGCTTCTGTATTATTGGCCTTAGGAGGAGCAGCTATAGGGTTTTCCTTGGGTAAAATAGATGGATTAAACGAGGTAAGAGGTGGTTTAGCCAGTTGGGCTATTTTCATCTTTGGAGTACTATATTTTTTGTATGGTCTCTATAGGGTATATAGTAAAAAAAGGCACAAGCATTTTGATGTCTATGATGATGGTTCTGTTTATGTTTTTGAACACGATCACAAACAAATGACCTATCCGTCCAATCGAAGAAAAGTGACTCCATGGGTTCTTTTTTTGATATTCCTATTAGGACCATGTGAAGTCCTATTTCCGCTGCTAACCTATCCTGCAGTAGAACAATCCACTTCCAACATGCTCATTTTAATTGGAGTCTTTCTTACAACAACTGTTTCAACTATGATACTTGTGGTGTCCTTAATGTATTATGGTTTCAATTTTATAAAAACCGAATGGTTAGAGAAATACATTACACCCATCTCCGGGCTATCAATTGCCATATGTGGAATAGGTATGGTGTTTTTAGGATGGTAAGCTTTACCTCATGGGATAATCTAACTCACTCAATTTTAGGGAAATTAAGTTGAAATGAAATTTTCTTGTACCAGCTTTACTCAATTTTTCCATTCGGTTAAACATTTACATAAACGATTATCGATCTAAGTAATGTATATTAGAGGTCTCTCTACGGGTGAAAATTATGGAAGATAATAAAGTATTAAATTACATTAAGGATTTATTAGAAAATATGCCAAATGATTGGTTGGGTTTAACAACCCATCGACTGGATATTTATAATGAAAAATTGGCCAAGACCCAGTTTTTGGAACAATTGGAGGTTTTATTTACTGACAATAATTCTGAAACATCGGCGCTAAATAAATTACCGACTGCATACGATTATATTCGATTGGGTCATCCACTATCTTGTCTGCTGGAATGGGGTATAGCGAACTTAAATAATCTTAATGCAAAAAATGTAATAAGCTTTTCATCAAGGACGATGCCTGTTTTGGCTATTTTACGGAAAAATCTTTTGGATAATAAAATCACCCGAATTATGTATTCAGGTGATTTACCAGAATTCTTTGATACCGAAGTATTAAAAAGTGTTTATGGTTATAAATTTGAGTTAAAGAAAGTTGGAGAAAAAGCAGTGGTTCCTGAGTTTAACGGGAGCACCATTTTCTTTTCACAACAGGATGAAATTTCTAATGTTGACCTCCAACCAAATATCGATTTTTTCATCAACGCTCATGCTCTCCTTGGAAGTGTTTTAGTCGTCAATGGGGTACAGAATGAAAATTATATCCCAGAGATTCAGCATGTGAGAAGAAGGGAGACAATTGCAATGACACCATCCAATTGTTATGCTGCTTTAAGGTTACTAATAAAGGATTCTTCTTTTGATACTCCAAAAAGTAATCTTGAATTAAATAAAACACTTGTTCTAGATTCAATTAATGAGATTACCGGTACTACAACAAAGGTATTGGTTGCTTCTAGTGGACTCTCTGTTCAGTATGCCATAATGATGGGGCTAATTCATGATGCTCAAGAAAAACATAAGGGAAAGGCTATCAAATTTATTGTTCCTCCAAATTGTTACGGTGGAACTAATGACCAAGCAAGACGGGTTGCTGATTGTATTGATATGGTTGAAATTGTGGATTTGCCCGTTGATGGTGAAAACGATATGGTTCAAAGTATTGATATGGTTTTAGCTAAAATAGCCAAAGAAGATGCTGTGCCTTATATCATCGCTGAAATTCCAACAAACCCTAGAGTGGAGGTTCCAGATCTTATAGCGCTAAGCGCCGTTTTAAGTAAAGAGCGTAAAACAGCGAAGGGTGAAATTGCTATTGATCCAGTTTTTATTTTAGATCAAACATTTTGTCCTAACGTACACTTTTTGGGTGAAGGTGAAATACTCTCTACGGTTAGGACCATTTCATTTGCTAGTGGATCCAAATTTCCAAGTGGCGGGCAATGTACCGCTGGTTATTGTGTAGGAAATAGTAAAACTGACGGTTTGATGGCAATAATAGAAATGCACCTGAAGCTTTGTGATAATGGTGCAACAAATCTTCAAATGGAAATTTTAGGCAATCAATTGCCTTCAATGAATCAAAGAATTATTGATGCTTATAAGAATACTCGTGAATTTGTAGACTTTATCAACGACACTTTACCGGAGGCGAAAATCAATTTTGTTTCGCCAGCATTGGCAGATCAAGGATTTACTCCATCAGTATTTTCATTAGACCTTCCTACTAAAGGTAATAGCGATGAGGAAAAAGAGACTTATAAAAGAGCGTTAAATCTTAAATTAATAAATTTAATGATAACAAAAATCCCTGATGAAAGTAAGTTCTGTGTGAGCTATGGACAGTTAAATGGATGTTATTGGACAATACCGGCAACATCTACGCAAGGGACCACCAAAGAGGGGGACAAAGATTATATTGTACGTGCATCTCTTTCACCAAATTTGGATCTTGAACTACACAAGAAAGTCTTTTTAGAGTTTGTTAATAAAATATAACTACAGGGAGGTAATGGGAGCCTCCCACCGTTTTATTGTTCGAGTTGGTTAATAAATCCTAAAACACCAGTTGATTTTGCCATTCTAGGAAAAATTAGGGGGGGTATATTAAATATACACATACACAGGGAGTTATCGGTAATTGAACAGAATACAAACCCCTCCATCAATCTCCAAACCATCGGATTTGTTTCTCTAAACCGTTGTAAACCGTTTTTCTTTGGGAATAAGATCCGTCTTGCTACAAACCCTATCTTTGTAGTTCAACCGTTTTGTTTTGAGCAATGTAACATTACATATTTCCAAGAATTTTAAGGAATTACTACAATTTTTAAAAAGCATCAGCTTTTCAAGGGCCATCCGGGTCGGGATTGCAGTTACCCTACCTGTACTAATGGGGATTCAACTTGGGTATTTTGAAATTGGACTGGCACTCAGCTTTGGTGCCTTTTGGAGTTCGCCCAGCGATGTTAGTGGTAGTTTTCGACATAAAATAAAAGGTATTCTTATTTCTGCAACATTGGTTATGATTGTCAGTTTTATAAAAGGCTATCTTCATTTTCAACTTTGGCTGTTGCTTCCTGTATTGGGATTGCTCACTTTTACTATCGCTTATATCTCTATATATGGTTTTCGTGCCTCGCTCATTAGTTTTTCGGGCCTTATGGCCTTGGTATTGAGCTTTGCCAACGAATCAGAAGAACTGGAAATTTATCAATATGCTGTGTTGATAGGTGTAGGCGGACTTTGGTATTTGCTCTTGTCCAAGGCTTGGCATCGAATAAACCCAAAGGCAGAAACCGAGGAGTTTTTGTCTGAAACTTTTTTGCTGACTTCTGAACTGATAGAAACACGGGGAAAATTGGTTAATCCACACGAAGACCACGAAAAATTACAGTCTAAACTACTTAAACTGCAAAGTGATCTTACCACAAATCATGAAACGCTCAGAGAAATTTTGATTCTTTCCAGAAGGACTTCTGGTTGGTCAAATTATCAGAATAAACGCCTCTTGATATTTGTGCAATTAATTGAGATGCTAGAAACAGCAATTTCAAATCCCGTGAATTACCATCGAATGGATGTGCTTTTTAATGACCATCCACAATACATTAAGAGATTTCAGGATCTTATTTTTGAAATGTCTTACCAATTGCGGATGATTTCCGAAGCTGGAAATGACCATAGAAAACTGCCAAAGAACGATTTTATGAGGCAATGCTTTGAAAACGTAAGACGTGATGTAGCCTTATTACGTGAAACGAAGTATTACGAGGAATATCTTATGCTTCAAAATTTGCTCGAATATCAGGAAAAACAGTTCGAAAAACTAAAAAGTATAAAACGCCTTTTAGGCGACCCTAATTCTACCGAAATTAATGTTATCGATAGAAAAAAAGCAAAACGTTTTATCGCACCCCAAGATTATGACCCTAAGCTATTACTTAGGAACTTTAGTTTTAGGTCCACCATTTTCAGACATTCGGTTCGGTTGGCGGTGACAGTTATGATCGGTTATGCGCTAGGCTCTATTTTTGCCTTTCAGAATCCATATTCGATTTTGTTGATCGTTATTGTAATCATGCGGCCTAGTTACGGACTTACTAGGAGCAGAGCGAAGGACCGAATGATTGGTACACTTATTGGCGGAGCCATTGCCTTTGGTGTGGTTTTCATGATTCAGGATCCCTATGTATACGGAATTATGGGAGTAATTTCTTTGGTGATTGCACTTTCCTTGGTGCAAAAAAATTATAAAGCTTCGGCGACTTTCATTACCCTGAGTGTTGTATTTATTTATGCAATTCTCAGCCCTGATGTCTTGAGCTTAATAAAATTCCGCATCTTAGACACGCTTGTTGGAGCGGGACTGTCATATGCTGCAATGTTGTGGCTTTGGCCGGCTTGGGAGTTTGTTGAAATGAAGGAGAGTATAGAAAAAAGTGTGAAGGCCAACAAGGATTTTCTCCATAAAATTATTGAATATTATCTGCTCAAAGGGCATATACCAACTTCTTACAATATAGCGCGTAAACAAGCATTTTTGGAAACCTCCAATTTAAGCTCAGCCTTTCAGCGCATGACACAGGAACCCAAGTCGAAACAAAGGGAAATGAATAAAGTTTACGAACTAGTCGTCTTGAACCATAACTTTTTAGCTTCCTTGGCTTCGTTAAGTACCTACATACAGCACTATGATACTACTGAGGCAAGTGAACGGTTCAAAACTGCAACAGAAAAGATAGCGTTTAACTTAGAGCGGGTTGTACAATGCTTAAAAGACAAGACATGCAATGGGGCGGGTGCATCTTCTGAGGACACTACACTTTTTGATGATCAATTGCCAGTCTTCAATTATTTAGAAATCAACACTTTGAAATCTAATGATACGGAAACCTTACGTGAACTACAAGAGGCCCATTTGGTTTGGGAACAACTAGAATGGTTGTTTTCAATAAGCGGTAGAATGCTTAAACTGTCCGCATCCGTGAAGCTGGATTAACCTCTGAGTTGCATCCAGCTTTTTAATTAAAATACGGTAAAAAACTATTTTCATATTTGCGATAGCTTTTATTTTATAAAGATCAACTTAAAGCCTTTTTGGTGAAAAAGGAAATAATCAAACCTGGAATAGCCAAAGCAATGGCAAGGTAAATTAAACTCATGGGTGAGTACATTCCGAGCAACAGCCCCGCAGCAGAAGATGCGATCATAATGGATAAGTTGAATACAGAAGACTGCACTGATGTGGCAACGTCTTTGGCAGTATCTACCTGTCTACTTACAGCTGCCTGCAACAAGGTAACTAAGGGGCCAAAGGAAAGTCCCCACAAAAAGAAAGCAAAATACCCCATGCCTGTTGTTCTGCCGAACATTAGAAAAATAACCATGGAGATGATCAGCAAAGCAAACATCGAAATTGTAAGTAGTCTTAAGTGTTTATCGGTGTATTTTATGGCCAACAATACAGAAATTAAGGATCCTATCCCAAAAAACAATAAGGCACTTTCAACACCACCAACCAGCTGAATTTCATCAACAAGGCTTGTGATATACACATAAACACCATAATGTGCAACAACCCCAAGTAGGGTTAGCAGAAGAACAATTAAAACTGCCGGTATTTTTAAAAGTGCAAATGGTGAGGAACTTTTAGTAAGTTTCTCTCCCGGAATGGAGGGCAATGCAAAAAAACTGACTAAAGCGATACCAATAATAAAGACACCAAGTCCAATGAATTCTGTTCGCCAGCCATAATCATTACCAATGGAGGTCATTATTGGCATCCCAATACTAATTCCCAATGTAGTCCCTGCCATAATTACTGCGATAGCCTTCCCATGATCCTTTTCATCTACCAATCGCATCCCATATGCAGCAATCATTGGCCACATTACACCAGCACAAATTCCACCTATAACCCTAAGAATAATAATCGTCGTATAATCGTAAACAAGGCCAGCGATAATATTGGAGATAGCAAATCCACCAAGCAAAATCATCAACAAATATTTACGGTTGAATTGCATGGTCATTGAAATAAGAGGGATTGCAAAAATAGCAGAAGCTATGGCGTAGTAACCTACCAGATTGCCTGTTTGCACTTCGCTGATATTTAAATCGGCCATCATTAGAGGGAGAACACCCGAAGGCATCAACTCGGACAGTATTCCCACAAAAGTCACGGACGACATCAAAATCATAATCAGCCACGGAAAAATACTTTTAGTTTGTTCCGTGAAATTTTGTTTGCTCATATATTTATATTTTACACCTAATAAAAGTTGCCGTAGCTCTATAGTTTTTTGTACAATAACTAAAGAGGCCACGGCTACAATCTTTTTCTAATTCTTATGTTTTACTACTACTTATAGAAAAATAAATTTAGAGGCTCAACGGAATATCATATTCCATTTCTTTACGACGGAACAGGAAGTTACCATTACGTACAGAGGCCAATACATCTACTCTTTTGCGAATCGCCTCGTAAACAGAACTTTCATTAAGAACAATAAAGTTGGCTGATTTTCCTACTTCTAAACCATAACTGTCTTGAATGTTTAAACAACGAGCGCCATTATAGGTGATTAAATCAAAACTTGTTTTTATTTCTTCTGGAGACATTGTTTGAGCCAGGTGAATGCCATTGTCAAGAATATTCATCATATTTCCATTCCCCATTGGATACCATGGATCGTTTATTGAATCTTGAGCAAAAGCTATGTTTATGCCCGATTCGATGAATTCTTTCACTCTAGTTAAGCCACGACGTTTTGGGTAGGTGTCCTGGCGTCCTTGCAGATAAGCGTTTTCAGTAGGACAAGAAATAAAGTTCATCTTACTCTTTTGGAAAAGGTCCATCATTCTAAAAGCATATGAACTGTCTGCTGAACCAAAGGAACAGGTATGACTTGCCGTGGTTCTGGTACCATAATCTTCCATAAGGACCAGAGCATTTAACAACTCCACAAAACGGGAATGGGTATCATCTGTTTCATCACAGTGAACATCTATCATTTTGTCGTATTTCAACGCTAGATTAACTATGTCGTGAACAGATTTGTCTCCAAATTCTCTAGCGGGTTCGTAATGTGGAATTCCTCCTACAGCATCAGCTCCCATTTTAAGAGCTTCTTCCACTAAATCACGTCCACCCTTATACATGTACATGCCTTCTTGTGGAAAGGCTACGATTTGAATATCAACAGTGTCTTTCATTTCTTCCTTCATTTCCAACATCGCTTTCAATGCTGTAAAGTTTGGATCTGTAACATCTATATGTGTACGGATATGTTGTACGCCTTGGGAAACTTCATCTTTAATCCCCTTCATCGCCAATCTTTTTACACTTTCTATCGTCAATGTTTCTTTGAATTTTGGCCATAATTCAATAGCTTCAAACAAGGTGCCTGATCCAGCGCCTTCTTGACCAAGTTCAGATAAGGTATATACATAATCTAAATGCAAATGAGGATCTACGTAAGGAGGTAAAACAAGCTTGCCTCCAAGGTCAATTTCCTCCTCACATTTTGGCAAATTAGTTCCGATATGGGTAATTTTTCCATTCTCTACTATTATTTCGGTTGCTGTATCATTGCGATAAATTTTCGCATTAAAAAACTTTTTTTTCATTTCATACTAATTTTATGTTAACGCTGTTTATAACAAACTCGCTAACGATTCGTATTCCTAATCCAAGATTAGTTTCTATTAAGTAGCTAGGGATTGATATGGGCAATCTACCGCTATGACTTCTGCATTAACCTGAGAAATGACATAGACCTTATGATTCCAAAATGGATTTTATTTTTCGATAATCTGTATCCACAGATTTAAATATTATTTGTGAACAAATCCTGATTCTGGGAACGGAAAGTAACAATAACTCAATACTGGTACGAAAGAACCAAGCTATTTTTTAAAGTCGTGGATAAGTCAAAAACAAATGGAAATCATCTCCATATTTTAAAGCGAAGCGGTTGTTTTACGGAATTCCTAGACGAATACAGACCAGCTTTTACTGGGCCTTCTTATCGTCTATAGGTATATATGCCTATTCTATTTTGTCCGAAAACCAATTGGGACATGAAATTCATTTTCATATCCCTCATAGCTTCTCCGATGCTGATATTTAGAGCATCACTGCGTATTTAAAATAATTATTTTAAATATGCAGAATACATCCACACCAATTTTTCTTGTTCACTTATGTAATCGCTCATCAAGGCATTGGTTCCTTCGTCTGCTGCATCTGCGGATAGAATTAGAAGTTCTCGTTGTAGAGTGATAATAATTTTGAATGATTCTAGTGTGTTTTTCATATCCTGAATTCCGTCAGCCACCTCAGAACTTTCTTTGATTTTCGCCTCTTTTTGATAGATCGAAAATTTGTGGTTTGGGGTGTGCCCAAGTGTGCGAATTCGTTCTGCCACCTCATCAATTTTCACAAATAAATCTTCGTAAAGTTCTTGAAATTTGTCGTGTAGCTCGAAGAATTTATCTCCTTTTATGTTCCAATGATATCCTCTTACATTCTGATAAAAGATTGAATAATCTGCCAAGAGCTCATTGAGTTTTTCTGCTAGTACTTTGGATTTTTGTTCGTCCAAACCAATTGAATTTAATTTTGCCATTTTTTTGAGTTTTAAACGTTATTTCAAAATTTGTTAATTATCGGTTGAGGTCAACCAATATCTTTATTTCGGAAAGGTCATTGGTCAGCGCCTCATAACCCTTTTCTTCGATTTCGACCAATAAGATAATACTATTGATTAGTATTTCCACAGGCAACCTTCCACTCTTTATTAAAGCAATGACCACAGGGGAAATGTTGCGATTAGCAGCTGTTCCTATACGGGTCAATTCTCCTATTGCTTGATCTAAGGCATCGAACTGCTTTTATCGTTGCTATAAGTTTTTGTTTTGTAAATCTTCAAAGATTATAATTTCAAATAATATATTGTGATTATCAGGTATTTAACGCCCTGTATTCTTCCTTGCCCAAATAGAACCATTTTTGGTAGTGTGCTTTTCTAAATTTCCTTTTGCAACTAGCTCATTTAATTGTGCTTCACTTTCATTTCTTGGAGTTCCAGATAGTTCTGAAAACTCTTTTGCGGTGAGCGTAGGGTATATTGAGAAAAGCGTTTCCCAATTTTTACTGTATTCACTTTTCGTAATATTCGGATTCAATTTTAGAATGGCCATTTCGTAAAAAGCATAAGGTCTAGTGCCATAAACGATTTCTTTATTGCCAGATTCGTCTAAAAAGAATATGGTAGGGAATCCTCTTACGCCTAGTTCTTTTCCTAACTTTAAATCTTCTTCAAATAAATCTTTTGCACTACTATCAAAATCTATTTTTAACTTTTCGGTATTTAATCCTACTTTTTTAGCAGCAACTTCTAAATGTTCCCACTTTGCAATATTTTTCTTGTGTAGAAAAACTAATTCTTTAATTTCACGAAGAAACAGCAATGCTTTTTCATTGTCTTGCATTTGTGCTGCCTTAAATGCGATGGATGGTGGATAAGAAGAGTCTAGGGGGTCTTCTAGCCATAGATCTCCGTCAATGGGCATATCGTAATGCACACTAACTTCGTCCCAGTGTGAGGCTACGTCTGAAGGTTTACCAATGCCACCGCTATTGTAATTCCAATCTGGCAATAAGCCACCCATTCTATATTCTATTTCAATGGCATTTCCATATTCTAATTTAAGTTTACGCAATTGTGGTTCTATGCCCCAACACGAGGAACAAATAGGATCCGTATAATAAATTAATTTCACAGATTTTTTAGTTGATTGCTCATTGCTTTGAGTTACGGTATTAGATGTTTCATCAGTCGTTTCACACATTCCAGTTTCTATATCGCATAAAAGCGGATTGTTTTTAGATGTTTCGTTATTCATATTTTTTATTTTAATTATTTAATGTCTGCCAACATATTTTCTACTTCGTTCATTTCTAAATTCTTATCTGCCGACAGCTTATTTCAAATATACTAAAAATAAGTGTATATTTGATATGTATTTCCTTTTTGGAAGTACTTTCCAAAAGGAAACTACCCCTAGAGATTTTACACCTAGTTTGGTGTTTTCTAAAAAATGAAAACAATGAAAAAGAAAGCAGTAGTAAACGATACCCCTATTTGTCAAGTTAGGATGCAAGCTATCAGCGATACGATGAGCATTTTATCTGGAAAATGGAAATTCCATATTTTAGGTACGCTTATAGAAGGCAGCAAATTGGGATTTATGGATTTGTTGAGAGAAATAGACGGCATTGGCAGTAAAATGCTTTCTAAAGAACTTCAAGACTTGGAAATGAACCACTTGGTTAGCCGAACAGTAATGAATACAAAACCAATAACTGTTGAATATGCGATTACTGAATACGGGGCAACCCTTTCCCCACTAATTAATGAGTTGGCAAAGTGGGGTATTCAATATAGACAGTCAATTCACGGTTAAAAATAAGATTTAATTGTACCTATTTTTCGAGATGGTGCCACTCTTTAAGCTATAGCGCTTATTTGATTGAATTTGGTAATCGAGATTGAATACGTAAAACATTGGAGGGGGTACTATATGTGGTTCGGAAGTTTTTGGAGGAATAATTTAAACATCACAAATAAAATAAAAAATGCACAATTCTCTAAGTAATAAAGGAGTCATATCCAGATCAGATAGGCAGATTACATTATATTATAATTCCAGATCTCAAAGAGGAAAGCAAACCTTGGTATACGCCAAGACACATGGCCTTCCAATTGAGGAAATTGATATTTTAAAAACTCCGCTGACTGGCACTCAAATTACAGAGCTGGCAGATGGCTTGGGTATTGATATTAAAGAATTGGTCAATCAAAAACATTACAAATACAGAAGAAAATTTACTGTCCAATGTTTTTCTTCCGAAGATTGGATTACCGTGATACAAAACCATCCAGAAATAATGAAACAGCCTATAGCTTTGCGAGGTGACAGAACTATTTTCGTGGAAACTCCGACGGATATTATTCGGTTATGAGTCGATGTTTTGTGTGCAGTGTCTCAATTAGAACCTCATAGAAATAGTGGTTAAAGGATATTTAATAAATTAGGGAAACCTTGTTAAGGGGTATAAAAATACCATGATTCATAAAACATAGTGTTGATTCAAATTCAATGAAATCGGAATTGCGATTAAATAAATTGTTGATGCTACACCCGTATGATTGAAATAAAAACAAATTTCCTTGAGCTTATCGGGAATAAAAACTGGAGATTAGTAAAACTTTCCTTAAATGAGTTGGATGCTAACGATGTTGTCCGAGTCTTGCAAGATGCACAAAAACGTGAAAAGATCATTCTGTTCAGGCTACTTACAAGAGAACGGAAAAAAAAGGTGTTCAAGCTTCTTTCACCTTCCGATCAAATTGAGTTTGTCCGAGCCCTAGGCGGAAGGCCGCATAAAGTTGCGAACCTTCTTAACGATATAAAGCCCGACGACAGAACTACATTTTTTAAGGAGTTACCAAAGCATGTTGCCCAACCCCTGATTCAATTGTTATCGCCTGAAGAACGGGAGATTACTAACGTATTACTAAGTTATCCAAAAAATAGCGTTGGCCGATTGATGACCCCAGAATTTGTGGCTATCAAACCCGGTTTTTCGGTAGCCTCCTCCTTTGAGTACATCCGGAATAATGGACGGGATTCGGAGACCTTGAACGTAATCTTCATTGTTGACCATGCTGGAAAAATGATCGGTGATATACGAATAGGGGAGCTGCTTTTAGCAGCTCCACAACAATTTGTGGAAGAACTGATGGATTATCGTTTCGTTGTACTCAACGCAATGGACGATCAAGAGACGGCAGTAAAACTGTTTAAGAAATACGATAGGGTCGCATTGCCCGTCGTTAACAAGGAAGGGGTCTTGCTAGGTATAGTAACCTTTGATGATATTATGGATGTTGAGGAACAAGAATCTACTGAAGATTTCCATAAATTTGGATCTATTCAAAGCGCTATATCCGATCCCATAAAGGCAAAGATATTCGACTTGTACAAGAACCGAGTGGTTTGGCTGTTCGTTTTGGTCTTTATGAATGTCTTTTCAGGTGAAGCCATGTCTAATTTTGAAGATGTTATTCAATCCTACGTTCCGTTAGTTTTCTTTTTGCCCCTTTTGATCGATAGTGGAGGAAATGCGGGCTCCCAATCGGCAACCCTTATGATCCGTTATTTGGCGGTAGGGGGCGTTAAATTGAACGATTGGCATAAATTAGTCGGCAAAGAATTTATAGTATCCTTTTTTTTAGGGATCACTATGGCGATCGGTGTAGCTGCAGTTGCCAGTTTTAGGGCTCCGGAAATAGTCGTCGTTGTCGGTATATCAATGATCTTAATGGTCATGATTGGGAGCTTGATTGGTCTTCTTTTACCCTTTGTCTTTACGAAGTTAAATTTAGATCCTGCGACGGCCAGTGCGCCCTTGGTAACCTCTTTATCGGACATTTGTGGCGTGATAATCTACTTTTCCATTGCTGCATGGTTTTTTGGATTTTGAAAAACGAAAATAGGCTACAACTATCACATATATTCTATTTTTCCTATCCATTACTGCGTACCGTTTCAATAGCACTTAAACCACTTTGTATGGTATAGGCAGTGCCAACGGGAATGTTGTTATTGGAATACTTTTTGGCGTTAATCTTTCCATTGAAAAATTGAGTAGTATTTTTAAAAAAAACCGAACGTTCCAATTAGATTAAAATGGGTATTTTGGCTATAAACGCTAGTCTTATGTCCGCCATTTTCAAAAGCTATTTTTATTTTAGATTTATTCAGACTCTTCAAAACTGACCAATATCATAATAATTGGCATCATAGGGTACTAAATTGGAGTTCACCGATTAAATATGGGTACTATGTGGTATGTAATTCTGATTTCAATTTACCTTATTTCTTCGGGTCTTATCGTGATTACTGTATTGCTGCATGGAGCAAGACCATCTAAAACCCTAGCGTGGGTATTAGCTATATTTACGGTTCCCGTAGGCGGCATTCTTTTGTATTTGTTATTGGGAAGAAATAGGAGGAAGAACAAATTGCTCAAATTAAAAAAGCAAGCCTTTTTAAATCTGCCCCAACCTACAGCATATCACATGGATTCCTTAAAAGGGGAGTATCAAAAATTGATGAAACTTGTTTATAAGAATTCCTTTTTTCCTCCTACCGTAAATAACCGACTCCATCTGCTAAAAGATGGAAAAACTACTTTTGAGGCCATCTTTAGTGCCTTGGAAAATGCGGAAGAGCAGATACACCTTCAATACTATATTTTTGAGGAAGGGGAACTTGCCGATCGATTACTGGTACTTTTTCAAGAAAAAATAGCCAAAGGCGTTAAGATACGGATGATTTACGACGGAATCGGCAGTTTTTCATTGAGCAAGGCCTATCGAGAAAAATTATTGGCCGTGGGGGTAGAAGTGTATCCCTTTCTTCCCTTTAAATTTGGACGTTTCCTTTCTTCGCTTAATTATAGGAACCATCGAAAAATAATTGTGGTAGATGGAAAGCTTGCCTTTACGGGAGGTATCAACATATCGGATAAATATCTAAAAGGGGATTTGTCTTTGGGAAATTGGCACGATATGCATCTTAAGATACAAGGGGAAGCAGCAAGCCATTTGAATACTATTTTTGCGATGGACTGGTACCTTGTGAGTCAGAAAATGATAGATCCTTTGGTGGTTGCCAAGGCCGAAATTACAGAAACGGATAAGACCTTGGTACAAATTGTTTCCGGTGGCCCGGATGACGATTTCCCCTCTCTGGAACAGGCCTATTTTACCATTATCAATAAAGCAACAGACTATCTGTTTATTACCAATCCCTATATTATCCCGGGACAGGCAATTATGCAAGCCTTACAGACAACGGCACGAAGCGGGGTAGATGTACGCCTGATGGTATCGGAAAAGGTAGATAGCATAATTGTTGGTTGGTGTGTGCGTTCCTATTTTGAGTCGATGCTCAAATCTGGGATAAAGATCTATCTATTTCCAGAGGGGTTCCTTCACAGTAAGATAATCGTTAGCGACGATGCGGTGTCTACCATAGGGACCGCTAATCTGGACGATCGTAGCTTTGAACAGAACTATGAGGTAAATGCCATTATCTATGATCGGGAATTTGCAAGATTGCTCCGTAACGATTTTCTAAAAGATTCCAATATAAGCAGAATGCTTTCCTACCAAGAATATGTAAGTAGACCTTGGATGGAAAAGTTAAAGGAGGGATTTGGTAAGGTCTTTAGCTCGGTATTATAAGGTAGTAGTTTGCCAGCCTAATCGCTTGGCTCAGCGGTCCAGATTATAAAAAGTAGTTTTCGCAAGATTGGTCAGTACTTCCCGGTAATAGGAAACCTGATACTTATCCCTATTGGCTTTTCCGAAAATGGGATTTTAAATTCTTTTGAGCTATAGACTAGTAACTTCGTTCATCATGTTTTTTAAAATTTAAATTTCACTCCTAAATCCCTAAGCTATTTTTTTAGGTTTACATCCAATTCGGGTATTTTTAGTAATTGTAGTGTAGTTGATGCTAGGGTGACCTTCCCATATGTGGCCGAAACAGCTTGTGATATGTGGTAATACAAATTATTCTTTGTTACCCTCCTCAACTTGTAATCGGTGATATATCTTAGATTTATTGCTATCCAATTATCGGTTAAACGCAGGGCTAAGGTTGGTTCTAGTCTAGCATTTTCAATATAATAGTGGGCTACCATTTCCTCCCATTTTGCCAAAGAGTTTTCTGTATATTCCGAAAGCAATTTTGTAGCGGTATCCAACATTATTTTTTTAGCCAATTCCACATCGGAATCAAAGGTTATTAGGATATCCAATTCGTCCCAAACAAAGGGGAAATCCATGGAGTAGTTCTTTATGGGGCCTTTAAAGACAAAGGCATTACTTATTTTTACTATTCTACCAGAATAATTATCGCTGCTTACCCATTCGCCTATTTCCATCATAGTGGTGTAAATACTATCTATATCAATAACATCTCCCTTAATTCCATTGATCTCTATCCGGTCTCCAGGTTTGTAAACGCGAACAAAAAAGATATAAAAAGAACCTGCTATACTAAGGATAAGTTCTTGCAGGGTAAATGTAATCCCTGCGGTAAAAAGACCAATAACAACGGTATAGTTTTCTATGTTTTCTACCGTAAAGGAAATTAATATCAATAAACCGATTAGAAGATAACCAATTACCTCAACTCCTTTTTGGGCTTTATAGCGTATAGAGATATCGCTTATGCGCTTTTTTAAAAGCTTCCGTAAAAAACCTATTATCAGCACAATGAAGAGTACCCATAGTATAAGTTTTGTGATCTTAGAAACAATGGGATTATCAAAAAAGTCGAGTAGTTCAATCATATAGTTTGACTTATAATACCACAAAAAAAATATATAGTTTTGACAGTTTATTATTTAGACTTTGCTCAACTATTTTCCTTTTTTAAAATAATCCCGCACCAATGCTTTTACTTGATTTTCAGTCATACTATCAGATTTGATAACCGTTTTTAGTTTGGTAGCTAGTGGCTTATAATTATTTGTCAATTCTTTTTTGAACTTTTCGTTCGTATCTCCGGGACCAAAAAGTGCTATCGCATCCGCATCCTTTATGGCATTTGCCAGATGGTCGAAATACGTTTTCAACTGATGCTTTTCCCGTTCTAGAAATTTGCTGTCCTGAATTACATCTTGTGGGCCCCATTTAGCCGATTTTGTACCGGATCCGCCTGAGGGCCTATAAAATTCCAGATCAGACATAATAGTTTCAAATCCTTCCTGTTCGCCAGTGAGCCTCACAATGTGAGCTTTTTCCTTGTCCATCCAAATTCCAATATTTTTCATAGTTTTCTATTTTTTAGTGTAACGCTAAAATTGGAACGGTTGCATTATACCCTATTTCCTTGACCAAGGGCCTAGAAAATATGCTACCGAAGAAATAGTGTTTCCGATTAATGAAAGCGATCATATCGCTCTTCTTACTTTCTGCAAACGAGGTAATCCCATAGGAAATATCTTTTTCGCATATGGTATGGAAACTGTGGTCTACTGTCTCCAGGATCTCTTTTAATAAACGTTTGTTATTCTCTTGTTCTTCTGTTAAATCCATTTTTTTACTCACATAAATTACCCTGATGTGTGCTTGGTGTAGTTGGGCAATTTCCAGGAGGTAGTTCAATTCCTTTCTCTTGTAGGTAGACTTGTAATCTGTTGGGAAAACAATTTCCTTGGGTGAGGTATAACGCACGTTTTCCGGTATTGCCAAAACAGGGCACGCCCTTACTTTTTCCATAGTATTTACCGTATTGCTCCCAAAGATCACCCCTTTTGTGCCTGAGGCCCCTTGAGTACCCATAATCACTAAATCGATATCCTTATGGGCAATGGTCTGTTTTAATGCCTCCGATAAAAAATTAAACGAGGATATGGTATAATAGGAATGTTTATGGTTATCCTGATGAAGAGCTATCATCTCCAATAGCTTTGCGAATTCTTCCTCAGATTTCGCTTTTGCCTTTTCATATTCCGCACTCCCTGGTTCAGGAACCAATAGGCTGCTGGTCGTATAGCTATCCAGCCTAAAAACATTTAGAAAATAGAATTCACAGTGTAACTTTTTGTAGAGGTCCAAAGCATATCTTACCGCATTTAGAGCGTTTTTGGAAAAATCGGTAGGGACTAATATTCTTTTGTCCATGAGATCCTTTTTTTAGGAGTTACCTATGTAAATATAAAACAGTGCATTCAGGATTACTATGACAATGGTCAGTTGCCTTAAGTAAGCATAAGAAGTGGGACGAACTCTTATAATCCAATGGTATTGGTTGATAAATCGCGTGGAATATAGATCGAAAAGGGTTTTGAAGCCAATAATTTAGTGATATAGAAAAGTGCACTATAAGACTGGCTGCAAAAATAGGTAGCAATCATTTTATCCTTGAATGGACAACAGGGGAATTTTTGTAGTAAAGCTAACTTCCTCTACCGTGGTGTCCAAAAACAATTTATGTATGAGCCCATAATCTTTGGAAATCATGATGATAAGGTCTGCATTAGTGCTTTTCGCAAAGTGGTGAATTCCATTCTCGATTTTTTTGTTGACTACCCTGTGGAAACTAACAGGGTTAGGTATGGATTTAGACAACTTCTCCACCCATTGCTTTTGTAGTGTTTCTACCTCTTTAAATAGTGATATCCCCGACTTGGTTATATACACTAATTTCAGGTGTGTTTTTTGTGAACCTATCAATTGGCGGATTGTTTTAATGGTAGCTTCCACTAAGGGCGATTCAAAATCTACAGGGAAGATTACCTGTTTAAATCCGGAGTATTGGGCCTTATCTGGGATGATCAAAACATCACATGCTACCTTTGTAATTACATCCCCGGCATTACTCCCCATAAAGAACTCCTTTATTTCTGTAGCACCACGCGTTCCCATAACTATAAGTTCTATTTTCTTATCTAAGATATGTTTCCGTATTGCTTTCAGAAAAAAACCTTCTTCATTAAGCGTTGTAAATAGATGGTCCTGATTTTTGGAGAAAGCGGAGTTTATAAATTTCTCTAAATCTTTTAATTTCTCCTCTATCACTTTGGGTCTCTTCTCTACCAAGATGTTAGTACCCAAATTATAAACTGGTTTTTCCAAATAGTCCGATCCGTCTATATTAACATAGAGAAGATAAAAATGACACGGGGTCTCCTTAAACAGATCAAGCGCGTAGCGTATAGCGTTCTTGGAATTCTCGGAAAAATCTGTGGGAATTAATATTTTTTTCATTGGTCCTCCAATTGTTAGTTTCCATAAAAATAGATATCATAACCATTGAAATCTATGATTTTGGTCAGTACGTGAGAGGTTTGTTCCAGAAGAGAAACTAAATAAGGGGCACATGATCTGCGTCATAATAAATGAACTTTAAGGATTATACATTAGAAGGAACTCGAAAATGTATAATGATGAAACGGTTAATAATAGCAATGGCATTACCCTAGGCTGTAATGTGACAAGAACTTAAGGAAATAGATGAGATTTCGACTTTCAGCGAGAGCCTGGCCGCCGTAAGACAGGGCTAAAAATGGGGTTTTATCAATTAGGAAGGCACATTGGTGATCCCTTATCGCAAAGATGTTTATTGGAAACAAAATGCGGACACCTCAAAATCTGATATCTCTGGGGTACGTTATCTCTTGTTTAGTGAAGGCATGTGTATAGTTACCACTAAGGTTTAAGACGGAATTGCGTTATATGGATTTATGGATACCAAGGGCAAGGTCGTTATTGAACCTCATTTTTTAAATCAGTTGGCCTTGGTCAATTATTAAAAAGTGAAAAATGTTATTTAAATAATTGTAAAATGACTTTCCTCATGTCCTTAAAGCTCAATTTAATGTTATTTTGAATGATGACAATTTTCACAACTATGTGTTATTGGTTACTTGTAGTTGCAATTTTACTTTTGGGATCCTGTGATAGACCTCAGGAAAAAATATTTCCAAAAGAATCATCGCTAACAGAATCGGTATATGCTTCAGCGACTGTTCAACCAGATAGCTTATATAGGGTATATGCGGCTGTAGGCGGAATTTTGGAGCGAAATTTAGTGGAAGAGGGGGATTTGGTACAGCTAGGAACACCCTTATTGCAGATCATAAATATCGCCCCAAAACTCAATACAGAAAATGCTAAACTCTCTCTTCAATTGGCAGAGGATAATTATAGTGGCAGTGCTGCCCTATTAAAAGATTTAGAAGAGCAAATACAGGCGGCAACCTTAAATTTAAGAAATGATTCCATCAACTTTTTTCGACAAAATCGGTTATGGGAACAGCAGATCGGATCAAAGGTGGAGTTGGATAACCGACAGTTGGCCTATGAACTTTCCCAAAACAATCGCAACATTTTAGAAAGCAGGTATGCCCGTTCTAAGAAAGAATTGCAAACCCATGTGCAGCAGGCACGCAATAATTATGAATCGGCAAGGATAAACACCAAAGACTTTACCGTAAGCAGTAAGATTAATGGGAAAGTCTATGCCCTTTTTAAGGAGCCAGGAGAAATTGTAAGCACTATGGAACCCCTGGCAGCAGTGGGTAGCGCCTCGGTTTTTGTGATTGAACTGTTGGTAGATGAGGTAGATATTGTAAAACTATCCCTTGGTCAAGAAGCTCTTATCAGCTTGGATGCCTATCCCTTAGAGGTATTTACGGCAACGGTTAAGAAAATCTATCCCCGAAAGGATGAACGTTCGCAAACTTTTAAGATTGAAGCCGTTTTTAATGCCCCTCCCAAAACGTTGTATCCTGGCTTGGCGGGGGAGGGCAACATTATTATTGCGAAAAAGGAAAATGTCTTAACCATCCCCAGAGCCTATCTTATGGATGGCAATACCGTGAACACGCCCGATGGGGTGGTGGAGGTCTCGGTAGGGCTACAAAATTTAGATCGAGTAGAAATACTAGAAGGTGTCAACGAAAATACAGCACTTATAAAACCCGAGGAATGATCAATTGGAAAGTGATACTGAAAATTGCCAAGACCCACTTGCTGACCAAGATGAAATCTACGGTCACCGCTTCATTAGGAGTAACTTTTGGTATTGCAGCCTATATCACCCTGGTCAGTTTTATGACAGGACTCAATGAAATGTTAGATAACCTTATTTTAAATCAAACACCACACATTCACCTATACAACGAAATAAAACCAAGTGATGTGCAACCTGTGGCTCATTACGATCAGTTTAAAAACTCCATGAATGTGGTGCATTCCATAAAACCAAAACAAGGCCAGCAAAAAATTCATAATGCCCTTCCCATTTTGCATTATCTAAAGAAGGATGAACGGGTACTTGGGGCAACTCCCCAACTGCGTGCCCAGATTTTTTACCTCTCCGGTTCCATAGAGCTGGGTGGGAATTTGATTGGGGTTGATGTTATGGAGGAAACTCGACTTTCCAATATGCGAGATTATATTGTTGGAGGGAGTCCCGAAGCGCTTAAGAATACCGAAAACGGTATTTTATTGGGGTCTGGCCTAGCTTCAAAAATGTCGCTAACGGTGGGGGATAGGGTACAGATAAGTACAGTTCGGGGAGACGTTTTCCCTCTGAAAATAGTGGGTATCTATCAAAGTGGAATTGCCGATATAGACAATGTTCAAAGTTATGCCAATCTAAAGACGGTACAACGTATTTTAGGCGAACCCTTAAATTATATCACGGATATTAATGTAAAGCTATTTGATTTGGAAAAGGCACCCGCCATGGCTCAAAGTTTGGTGAGCCAGTTTAAGGTTACCGCCACGGATATCAATCAGGCCAATGCCCAATTTGAAACTGGTTCCAATATTAGAAACCTAATTACCTATGCCGTATCCATTACCCTTTTAGTAGTAGCAGGATTCGGAATTTATAATATTTTAAACATGCTCATTTATGAGAAAATGAAAGATATTGCCATTCTAAAGGCTACCGGATTTTCTGGTAGGGACGTGCAATTGATTTTTATGAGTCAAGCAATGATCATTGGAATTTTAGGTGGTCTATTGGGATTAATCTTAGGATACGTGCTTTCTGTAATGATAGATCGGGTACCCTTTGAGACCGAAGCATTACCTACCATAACCACTTATCCCATTAATTTCAATATTGCCTATTACGTCATAGGTATAACTTTTGCGTTACTGTCCACATTTATAGCGGGGTGGTTGCCCTCATACAAGGCAAAACATATTGACCCTGTGCGAATCATCCGCGGGACTTAATACAAGGAAGAATGAAGCTGGTTCTAGAAACTAAAAACATTGACAAACACTTTCACAAGCCCAAGGATTTTCATGTCCTCAAGGATATTTCATTAAAGGTGGGGCAGGGGGAGTTTGCTTCTATTATGGGGAAGTCTGGTTGTGGAAAATCCACTTTACTCTATATCCTCTCAACGATGGATACAGATTATACAGGAGAGCTCTATTTAAACGGGGAATTAATTACTGGGATGCCGCAGCAAGACCTTTCGCGCATCCGTAATAAACATATCGGTTTTGTATTCCAGTTTCATTATCTGTTATCGGAATTCAGTGTTTTGGAAAATGTAATGCTGCCCGCCAAGAAATTGGCCGAGAAGTCGCATGACGAAATAGAGCAAGATGCGATGGGAAAGCTTAGGATGCTGCACATAGAGCATTTGGCCCAACAAAAGGCATCTAGGATCTCTGGAGGCGAAAAGCAGCGTGTAGCCATCGCTAGGGCACTAATTAACAACCCTTCTATCCTAATGGGCGATGAACCTACTGGGAATTTAGATAGCCAAAACTCGGAAAATGTATTTGGTATTTTTAAACGTTTAAAAGAGGAGCATGGACTGTCGCTTTTAGTCGTAACCCATGACGAGGATTTTGCTAAGCGTACCGATAGAATAATTGAAATGGAGGATGGACGGATTTCTAGTTAATAGCTGAGGAGCCACTATTCTATTACGGGTTGGTGTCTAAAATAATGAGATAAAGTAGGATTCCCATCTTATACCCAACATAAAAATCCAAAAGTAGTTTTCTCCTGTGTTTTTATGAATGCCTATATGGGCATATAACCTCCCTAATATTACGATTTCTATAATTTGAAGTTTAATTTTTTGACAAACAAACGTATAAGATGTTAAAATTATGTTATATATTAGCTGTTGGGCAGTTAGGAAATAACGGACATTATAGTAATTGTTTTCTATATTTTCAAGTAAAATGTATCATGGTTATGAACCTGTAAGTTACCTATCAAGGATTCATTTTTATGAGTAATCAAGTAATATTGAAAATTGATATTGACTAGGATTACATCGATTAAATCATATAAAATGCGACTGAAAGCTCATTGTGAAAATTATGGATATCAATATAATTACAGGTAATGCCATTTGAAGAGAATATATCAGAAAGATTAATCGTTATAGAACTCTCAAATGGTAATGAGAAAGCATTTCGGAGTCTTTATGATACCTATAGTCCACGTGTTTATGCCTATAGTTTTAGTTTGTTAAAGTCCTCCGCTAATTCCAAGGAAATTGTTCAAGAAGTTTTTTTAAAAATTTGGTTGAACCGTGAAAACCTGGATCCCGATATGTCCTTTAAATCCTTTGTTTTTACAATTACAAAAAATCTTTCCTTTAACTTTCTAAAAAAAGTGGCAAATGATAATAATCTCCGGGAAGAGGTTTTTGTTTATAGACCTAAAAGCTGCAACCCTATAGAAAACCAAATATTGGATAAGGAATACGAAATAATGCGTAAAATGGCGATTGCCCAACTTTCTCCAGCACGTAGAAAAATTTTTATGATGTCGCGCGAAGAGGGAAAAAGTTATCAGGAGATAAGTTCTGAATTAAACATTTCCATCAGCACCGTAAAAAATCAAATGAGTAAATCCTTAGACTCCCTAAAAGCCTATTTAAAGGTGAATGGCAACCTTACCTTTTTTATCGTCCTAACCTCTTCTGCTATTTCCCGATTATTTTAAACGGACTCATTTTTACATTTTCATTTTAAGTACATTATTCTAGGGTTCATAAAACCTTGGTTAACACGGTGTATTGATGCATGTCCTTAATTTCTTTTTTAAAATAAAATGAAGATAGCATAGTACTTTATTCTTTTTGAATTGTATTACCTATATAGACTTGGTCTAATTGTTATAAATTAAATGACACACAATAAAGAAATAACGGAACTGCTTCAGAAATTTGCCTTGAACCAATGCAATGCAGAGGAAATAGAAAAATTGGTGGTCTATTTCCGAAAGGCGAGCAGTTCGGTTGATTTTCCCGAAGTTGAAGACTTACTTGCGAAATTGGAAAGTTTCGAGGAATTAGATACGGAATCGTCAAATCAGATATTCGAGGAAATTCTGGCCAAGAGAAAACGCAATGACATAAATAGTAAGGCGCACAATCTCAATAGAAAATCATTTTTAAAGTACGCTTCTGCCGCAGCGGTTATTATCGGAATCATAGCTATTTCATATTTTTTTAACTCTCCCTACAATTTTGGTGATGAAAAAAATATAAATGAAACTAGCGATACCTTCCAACATCGAGCCAATACATCGGAAGAGGTGATCTTACACTATCACAATGGAGATATGGAAATTATTTCGGAGGACGGAACTTCTGAAGTAGTGGATAATCAAGGAAATCATGTAGGCAGGCAAAATGGAAATCAACTTATTTATCATGGCAAAGTGTCTTCCCATGAATTGATTTATAACACCCTTACCGTACCCTATGGAAGAAAATTTGAATTAGTGTTATCTGATGGTACAAGAACGTATTTAAACGCTGGTACCACTATTAAATATCCAGTTAAATTTCTAGATGGACAAGAGCGAAAAGTGTTTGTACAGGGTGAAGCTTATTTTGAAGTGGCTCGAGATGTTGAGCATCCGTTCATAATTAATACCGATCATTTGGATATTCGCGTACTAGGCACAAAGTTCAATGTTTCCAATTACCCGGAGGATCTTATGACCGATGTTGTTTTAGTTGAGGGTTCGGTAAACCTCCAAGAGGCTACCGAGGAACTAAATACAGAATCCCTTCTATTGGAGCCTGGTCATAAGGGCAGTTTTGACAAAAAGGAAAGAAAGCTGGCCTCAAAAGAAGTGTCTACCAGTATTTACACCTCATGGATTGATGGGGAATTGGTATTTATAGATCTGAGCTTTGAAAGTATCCTTAAAAAATTGGAACGTAGTTATAACGTAACTATTGAAAATCAAAACAAAGACATAGCTCAAGAAAGGTTTAATGCCCGTTTCAGGAAGGCATCTTTAGAGACAGTATTAGATTACTTTAAAACAACCTATGGGCTAGACTATAAGTTCCAGGGAAATTCCATAATTATATATTAATCATAAACCCCCTATGCCTATGATGTAAGAAACAATTTTTAAGAGTATTTGAGTAATATAGCGAGGTATCTAGAATAAAAAAATCGGGAAATGTTCCAGCATCCCCCGATTGATATGGTATGGCTATAAAAAAATAACCAAGTTAAAAACACTACAAAAGTATGAAAAAACTTCTTAAGCCAAAAAGAAGATTTGATTCAGGAATCAAACTATCAATTAAAATGAAATTAAGTACACTAATTATGTTTATTGTCTTCTTTTCGATAAAGGCAAATACAACATATGCACAGCGTACCATTACCTTGGATTTAGATAATGTAACTGTTAAGACAGTACTAGACCACATCGAAAATAGTACAGATTATAGGTTCGTATATAAAATTAGGGAAGTAGATCTGCAACGGAAAGTTAATGTTAAGGTAAAAGATCAATTGGTGACGTCCGTTATTCAAGGGGTTTTTAAAAAATCAGAAACGAAATATAATGTAATTAATTTCCAGATCTTTCTTACAAGAAAGAATAGTACTAAACCAGTTGATGAAAAGGTTAAATCGGGAGGCGATCAACAACTAGAGGTAATGGGAACAGTTTTGGACGAAAGCGGATTACCGTTACCAGGAGCCAGCATTATAGAGAAAGGTACCAGTAACGGTACCCAAACCGATTTTGATGGTAATTTTAAAATTACTGTAGTTAATTCTAATGCAGTTTTGGTGATTTCTTATATCGGGTTTGCTCCCAAAGAAATACCTTATAGAGGCCAATCCCATCTTTCCGTTACACTTATAGAAAGTGCTTCAGGCCTAGATGAGGTGGTAGTTACCGCCTTAGGGATCAGCCGAGAAAAGAAAGGGCTTGGATATGCCATACAGGAAATTCAAGGAGATGATATGAACGAGGCAAGGGAGACAAATTTCGTCAATTCACTTGCCGGTAAAGTTGCGGGAGTAAGTATATCCTCTGCGGGTGGTGTGGGATCTTCATCTAGAATCGTGATCCGAGGTGAGAATTCCTTAAATTTTGGTGGAAACGATCCTTTATATGTTATAGATGGTGTACCCACGGGTAATGCTGGTACTTCCAATTCAACTAGCGCAGATTATGGGAACAGTTCTGCAGAGATCAATCCCGCAGACATAGAGTCGGTAACCGTGTTAAAGGGTGCCGCTGCAGCAGCTTTATATGGGTCACGTGCTGCTAATGGAGTTATTGTAGTTACTACAAAATCTGGCAAACGGAATACGGGGCTTGGTGTAAGTGTTACCACAGGTACTACCATGGAAAGTTTGCTCCGTTTTCCTAAATTTCAAAATGAGTTCGGTCAAGGACGTGATGGCAACTATAAGGGGTCTAATTTTGGTGCAAGTTTCTCTATTTATCCTGATGGAATTCGCGATAGCTATGATGAAAGCTGGGGACCACGGTTAAACGTAGGTACTTTAGAAAGGCAATTTCATTCTCCCACTCTAGGGGGTATGAGAGGAGGTGATGTGTCTAACCCCAATAGGGGCGAGATTATACCCACGCCATGGATCGCCTACCCCAATAATATGCGCGATTTTTTCCAAACTGGTACTACAATTTTCAATAACGTTGCCCTCGCGGGAGGCAATGATAAAGGAACGTTTAGGTTGTCCTATACCAATTTAGATCAAAAAGGGATCATCCCTAACAATAATTTAAAGAGAAACACTCTAGCTTTAAAGAGTAGTTATAAACTCACCGAAAAATTTAACGTAGATGCTACGGTGAATTATACCAACACTACAAGTACAAATAGACCTGAGACTGGATACGCGCGTACCTCCATAATGTACATGTTCAATTGGTCGGTCCGGAATATGGATATGAATGCACTTCGTGATTACTGGCAGAAAGGCTATGAGGGAAAACGTCAGTTTCAATATAATTACGGTGAAAACCATAATAACCCATTTTTCTACCAATATGAAAATACCAAGGGTCAGGACAAGCACCGTATTTTTGGTAACATAAGCCTTAATTATGAGTTTACAGACCACTTTTCAATGATGTTGAGAGGAGGAACCGATTTTTACAACGATTTCCGGCCTCAAAGATGGGCGGTAAGTACAGTTGGTTTTGAAAAAGGAAGGTATCAGGAAATCGCAATATTCAATGAAGAGCGCAATTATGACTTTCTACTGACGTATAAAAATAAAATCGGAAATGATTTTAATTTCAGCCTATCTGGGGGAGGCAATCAATTGCGGCTAAAGGGTAGAAATAGTCGTATAATTGCACCTGAACTTTCAGAACCTGGACTTTATGCCTTCGAAAATAGTGCCTCCAATCTAGTAGCCAATTCTGGTAAGTTTGAAAAGAGTTTAAATAGTTTGTACGCTTTTGCATATTTAGATTTTAAAAGCACCTATTATTTAGATATTACTGCAAGGAACGATTGGTCCAGTACACTTCCTTCAGCAAACAACTCTTATTTTTATCCGTCTGTTTCTTTTAGTGCCCTATTAAATAATACCATCAAAATGCCCGATTGGGTAACACTTGCCAAAATTAGGCTGGGAGCTGCACAAGTAGGTAATGATACAGGTGTCGCTACCTTAGTGGATTATTACGAATTTAGGCGACCATGGGATGGCACTTTGACCATGGTCAGCGGTGGAAATTTATCTAAATTTAACGTAAAACCAGAAAGTATAACCACCTATGAAATAGGTGCGGATATTCGATTTTTCCAAAATCGACTAAGTTTAGATTTGACCTATTACGACACGCGATCTAAAAACCATATCATGGGTATTCCTTTGCCCGCTTCAACAAGTTATGGGTCTAGAGTTATCAATGCAGGGGAAATTCAGAACAAGGGTACCGAAATTATGTTAAATGCCACCCCAATCAAAATTAAGGATAGTTTTCAATGGGATCTTACATTGAACTGGTCCAATAATGAAGGAAAGGTTCTGCAACTTGCAGAAGGCATTACCACCATTACACAGACTGCACCGGGAGAAGATGCTTCCATACAAGCTAGGATAGGGGAAAGAATGGGTGCTATTTGGGGGCCAGGATATCAAAGGGTAGAAAGTGGTCCTATGGCAGGGGAAATTATTATAGGCAATGGTGGAACGGCACAAATAACAACGGAAGACATTTATCTAGGTAATTTCAATCCAGATTGGATGGGGAGTATCAACAATATATTTACCTATAAGAATATAAGCCTTGCAGGATTAATCGATGTAAAATGGGGAGGTGAATTCGTTTCTAGGTTCTATAATAAAGGTATAGGTGCCGGCCAGTTGATCGAAAGTGCCGAAGGTCGTAGCGCAAGGCCAGTAGGACAGGAGTATAAAGCGCTTTATTACATTCCTGGTGCGGCTCTGGTTAACGGGGAATACGTCCAAAACTCAACAAGCGATGATGGAACTTTTAGCGAAGGGGTTTATGGTATAGACGTGCGGGGCTTTTATAAGGGTCGAATGGACCATATAAGTGAGGCCCAATTAATTGATGCCACCTACATAAAACTAAGGGAGCTTAAGTTGGGGTATAAATTTTCAAATGATATCTTCAATGGTCTTTTTAAAGATGTAAATCTATCCTTAGTGGGTAGAAATCTGGCTTTATGGACCCCCAAAAGTAACGTGCATTTTGACCCCGAGGTTGCCGTAGCAACTACAGGAGGTGGTTTAATTCCAGGGTTTGAGAATATGAGCCTTCCTTCCACCAAAAGTATAGGCGTCAATCTAAACATGAAATTTTAACCATTCTATAAAAATGATTATGAAAAATATATTTTCAAAATTGATATTGGGTCTATGTGCCTTGATGTTGGTTGTTTCCTGCACTAAGGACTTTGTTGAAATCAATACTAATACAGATGCCACTTCCAATTTACCAGATCCTGGTCTTTTGTTGCCTAATATTATCAGAACCACTTCCCATAGAAGTTGGAAGAATTCATTTGATAGGTTTGCGGTTGTCGCTGATCAAATAGCCAATCAATTTTCGAGCACATATGGAAATTGGACGCGGAGTGATACAGACCGATTTTTTTGGAACAATTACGACCAAATAAAGGAGCTCGACAAAATGATTAATGCTGCTGAAAATAAGGGCTTTAATAATTACAAGGGTATTGGTTTGGTACTTCGTGCCTGGATCTTTCAAGGAATAACCGATAATTTTGGACCTATCCCTTATAGCGAAGCGGGTAAAGCTGCGATTGACATTAATTTTCCCAAATACGATTCACAAGAAGCCGTTTATTCAGGAATATTAGCAGAGCTTGAAATGGCCAACGAATTGCTAGGCAGCACCACAGAAATAATTACCGGTGATATTCTTTATAATGGGGATATCAGTGGATGGAAGAAGTTTGCCAACGGCCTGCGTTTACGGATCTTAATGAGACAATCCGGAAGGGTAGATCCGAGCCCTGAAATGCGGAAAATAATAGGAAATCCTACGGTCTATCCTTTATTTACTTCATTTTTAGATCAAGCGGCTCTTCAATATTTGACCGAATTTGAGAATGAACATCCCTCATTTCGGGGTAATGTAAGCGATTGGGCCTCATCTACTAGACTCTCAGTAACTATGGAAAAGGTGTTGAAGGACCTTAACGATCCTCGATTGGCGGTTTTTGCAATGCCAACCCCAGCTTCTGCTGGTACAGCTACACCACAATATGGTGGAGTTCCCAACGGCATTAAGGATATACAGCAATGGAATGGAGGTTCGGTAAATCATTCAGCGGTGGGGCTCTTATGGGCGCCAAAACAATTCGCACCTAACCTTGCTTCCGAAAATGCAGCACAAAGTATATTAATGTCCTATTCAGAGTTACAGTTCATTTTGGCCGAGGCTAGGGAGAGAGGTTTTATAACTACCGGTAATGCCGAAACGTATTATCAAAATGGTATTAGGGGACAGTTTGAATATTATGCTTCCCGTATCCCGGAAAATTTTGAATTGCCGACGGCTGCTCAGGTAATTCCACCTGAGACCTATTATACACAGGTTAATGTGGCCTATACTGGCTCCTTGGAGGATAAATTGAATAAAATTTATATTCAGAAATGGCTTTCCTTGTTTTTAAATGGGGGAGAAGCCTGGTCTCATTGGAGAAGGACTGGAGTGCCTGAAATAGTTGCAGGCCCTAATAATGAAGGTTATGTTCCAGTAAGGTACGTTTACCCAGCAGACGAACAGCGCTTAAATGAACAGAATTATAATGAAGCGCTAGTATTGCTTGGAGGACCAGATAACCTTATTACCAAAGTGTGGTGGGACGTCAACTAATTTAGATATTATTAAAAATTTTAAAACATATACTATGAAAAAAATAGAAATTAAACCTAGTTATACCTCCTTTGTAATTGTGCTTTTAACTGTATTCACACTTCTATTTTCTTGTGACGATAATTTGCAGGAAGATGAAATGGATATTGTTAATCCTTATGTAATTAGTTATAATCCCGTATCTGGTGTTGATGGTGTTTCCCTTAGTAGTAATCTTGTTATTACCTTCGACGATATTGTTTTTAAAGGACAAGGTAAAATTACCATTACCACTAATGATGAATCTGGCAAACAGGTAATAGATGTTAATGATCCTAATGTAACCTTGAATAATGTGAATAGGGTAATGACTATTAATCCACGGGATTTTTTATCAGGAAGAAATTATCAGGTTGTTCTTGATAAGGGCTTTGTTGTAGACAAGGCTGGTAATAAATATTTTGGAATGCCAGATAATGAGAAATGGACCTTCATCTCTGGAGGTAACCCAGGAGACTTGGATGCTCCGGAGCTTGTATCTTTAACCCCAATGGATGATGATACCGAAGCAAGGATATTTGCAATGGAACTTACATTCAATGAAGATGTTAAGACCGTAACCGGTAATTTTTTAGTCTATGATGGAGATACCCATGACGTAGTTCACACCATAGATGCTGAAGGACCAGCAATATCGGTCAATGGAAAGGTCATAAAAATCTCCTATCCAACTCCGCTTGGCTTCGGTAAAAATTACTATGTAAAGTTTGAATCTGGTGTTATTAGCGATTTGTCCGGGAATCCATTTGTTGGTATAGCTGATAATACCTCTTTCAATTTCACAACACTAAACGGAAGTGCCTCTGAATTGGTAGTGCACCTTCCTTTTGACACGGATCTTTCCGATATCAGTGGCAATAAATTTGACGCCGTTTTAGGGCCAACGGCAAGTTCTGAAGTTACCTTTGAAAACGACGCGACTAGGGGGCAAGTGGCCCGATTTAATGCTGGTTCATACGCCCAATTACCGGTACACCCATTGTTAAGGTCCGTTTCCACAACGGATGATTTTAGTGTAAACCTTTGGGTAAAGCTTGCAGGTACTGATTCCGATCCTGTTATAATTGGGAATAAGAGTTGGGCCAGTGGTGGAAACCCTGGATGGTTGTTGTGTACAGATGATGGTCATGAATATGCCCCTGGAAATGGTACAGATCATGGTTGGATTGCAGTTATAGCAGATGATCCCAAAAATGATAATAGAATGGACTGGAGAGCGGCTGCCATGAATCCACAGGCTCCTGCATTGGCTGATGATATTTGGCATATGGTTACTATGGTCTTCGATAGGACAAACGGAAAATTATCCATGTATCTAGATGGCGTAGAGTTTTCTAATTCTACTATAGCTTCTTCCTTTAATTTGAATACCCTTCCTGGACCATTATATGATGTGACAAATGATTACCCAATAACCATTTGGGAAGACGGCACGGGTGGCTATAACGCTAGTGATGTTAGAAGGGCGGCCATGACTGGGCTTATGGATGATTTAAGAATTTATAATAAGGTGTTGACCCTAGCCGAAATCAATAATTTGTTTATTGATTAAAACTGAACCAGTTTACAAATGTTATTCAATCATTTAAATTAAATTTGAGTTAGTTAGTTTATTAGTAGGAATCTAGTGCCCTGTCAACAACAGGGCGCTAGTTTTTTTGGATCATGACTATTTGTTGTGTTATGCCAAATTGTTGTAAACCTTTGAAGAATAAATTTCACTATTTCCACTCATCTTAATTAGGGAATGGAGCAAATGCTAAAAAAGGTTGCCAACACACCAAAACCAACATCTTAGACTTATAAAAACAAGAATAATAACTATTGAAGTCCCGATAATTATCGGGAAGGGCTAGCGTTTTCATGAGACCCTTTGTTATGCAACTTTTACTAATTTTCGTTTTGAAACGTTTAAAGGCAAGGTAAATTTGAAATTACTTCCTTTTCCTTCTTCACTTTCTACCCAAAGATGTCCGTTAAGTTTTTTCACAAACTCCTTACAAATAACCAAACCTAAACCAGAACCCCTTTCGTTCGCAGTACCTGGTAATGTTACATTAGAGGATAAGTTGAAAATTTTATGAATTGTTTCCTCCTTCATACCAACGCCATTGTCGGAAATTGAAATTTCAACTTGGTGTTGATTGGTAGTAGCTACCACATTTATATGTCCACCAGAGTTTGTGAATTTTATTGCATTCGAAATTAAATTTCGCAAAACAGTTCCTAATATATTTTCATCAGTATTTAGTTCAATATCATCCGCTGGGGAATACTGCAAAGAAATGTTTTTAGCTTTTGCAAGTGACATTTTAAGTTCTATTATTTCACTTATTACTTCAGATAGCTTAATTTTTTTCGGGTTGAAACTAAGTTCTCCGGTTTGTGATTTCGCCCAATTTAATAAGTTGTCAAGTAAACCGAGTGTATTTTTAGCGGTTGTATTAATTAAGTCAACATATTCTTTAGATTCAGAATCGTCGGTATCACTTTCATTATGGAAGAATAGTTCAGAAAGGCTTAGGATGTTATTGAATGGACTTCTTAAATCGTGTGCAATAATTGAAAACAACTTGTTTTGTGTTTCGTTCAACGCTTCAAGTTTACGTTTATCCCGTTGAATTATTATATTTTTTCTATGTATTATTTTTTGATCTATTTCCTTTAAAAGCATTATGAAACCTATGGTGACAACACTAATTACAAGGATAGAAATTATTAGAAACCAATTATTGAACGTAGAACTATTGAGGAAAACATAGGGCTCACCTATTTGGTATATATTAAAAGCACGAACGAGTTGGACTATCGAAAAGAGTAGAAGTACAGTACCTATAATAATCGAAAACTTATATCTATTTTTATTTACAAATAGATAAAACGACCCGATCCCAAGGAAAAATGAACAGGAAAGTATACGTATAACACTATTTGTGGTGGAGTTTTCTTCTTCCACCAAAATAGCTGAGTAAAATAGAAAAACAAAAATAATGAATATCCATAATAGGTTTTTACGGATTTTACCATCAAAAGAAATGAGGCCAAACGATGTCAATGCAAAACTAGAAATCAAAAGGAAACTATTAATGCGAAAAGCATGCAAAGGAGGTAAAATATCTCTATTGGCATACACAACAATGGCAATTGTTTGAAACAGAATACCTAGGGCAACTAACAGCAAACACCATTGTTTGTGATGAAAAAAATACTGATAGATGAACAATGCCATAATAAAAAAATTATTAATGGCTAAAAAAAATAATATCGAAGGGTAATCTAGGATCATATTTATGTTATGTATTCTTTTTTTTGTTAAAGATTAGAAAAAAAATCGTCCAATAATCTGTTTTTTTAATGTTTTTTGAAACTTAAATGGATTCATATTAAAGGAATATCTTATAATGTTGATTATGAGTGTAATAGTCAGTATAGGGATTCAAACTTGTCCAGTAACAAGTAACTTGAGGACTACTACCCCTAACTTTGGTGGCCATTGATACTATCAAGAGCATGTCTCATAGATCCAAAGAAAACGCTAAGGTTTACCAAAACTGCATTAATAGCATTTTTTTACTTATAAAATAGTAGTAAGGGATCTTATAAGTTCTACTTAAACAGAAAACCAAAAACCGAATCAATTTGATAGTAGCTCACACCTGCTTCTTTTAATTTATTTACTGCCTTCTGCGCTTCTTTAATAATGTCACCTTTAAATGCCCAGGCATTGATTGCTCCAACCGCCATTATGCCATGCTTTCTAGTCCATTCTTCATCTTCTTTGGATATATTTTTAGAAAACAAATAATAGTCATTAGGGTTAAATCCAGGCTTTAACATATTGTCTTCAAGCTGTTGACGTGTACAACTTAATTTCACTTTCCCAGTGAAGAACGGGGTAGATTCACTTGTTCCGATCATCATGGCGTGTTCTGAAAGTTCATATTTATTTAGTAACGCCACTACCTTCTCAAATAAACCGGCATCAAACCCTTTAATTTTATTATCAACCATCACTTCTAGGTTGCTTTCTTGACAAAACTTTAGAACTTCCTCAAAAGAATGAACTTTATTATCCAAATCACCTTTTAATTCCTGGATTTCATCCCAATTCATTTCCGATACTTTTTTATTTACGCCATAATATCTTTTAAAATCAGGATCATGATGAATAATCAATACACTGTCTTGTGTTATACGCAAGTCAACTTCAACCATCCAATAACCTTCTTCTGAAGCTTTTTTCAATGAAGCTAAACTGTTTTCTGCAGTTTGGTTATCTACCACTCCTCCGCGATGGGCTATGAGATGGTATTTGTTTAGCTTTTCCTGTTTTTTAAGTTGCCCATATATAGGATTAAATAGAAGAAGGAATCCAATTAGGAAAAAGTTATATTTCATTATTGTTGATTTCATTTGATTTTTTTAAGATATTAATATTGCAATTTCTCAATGATTAGGAGTAATTGAAAAAAATAAGGGTCACGGTTTGTTCTCGCCCAATGGCTAAATATATATATTATTATAGGATATAATTTTCATTTTTGTTACCCAATTATTATTGACCATTCATGTGGTCCTAGGTAAATTGGAAATACATCACCTTTTAGAATCGAATTATCACCCCAACCCAAACTCCTCCATCAATCTCCAAATCATTGGATTTATTTTTCTAGCCCGTTGTATATCTTCTCTTTTTGGGATAGGGGTGTACTAGGGGAGATTGAAGTTACCCCTAAATTTGAAGAACAGGTCCGTTAAATCACCACCTTCCTCTAGGTTATAGTACTCTAGCAACGGGCTACCGCTTCATTTAAAACCTTTTGCGGGTAGTTGGGTAGATTTGCCTGACCATGCGCCTATTCCGTCTTGTCAGGGAATAGAATTAGGATATGGTGTTTAAGAGGCTTTAGTGTTTTTTCATTGCGTCTGGCTTTGGATTCAGTGTATTGGCCATATCCCTAGTTTTAAAGCGATAAGGTAATTGTTACTCAATCTTTCAAAGTGGCATAAAACGAAACGTTATAGGCTCATCGATCTAAAGCCAGTGGCACAAAACGAAACGTTATAGGAACCGTTCTCGACCAAAAGTGGCACAGATTGAACCAATATCAGTGGCACAAACCCGACCAATAACACTGGCACATAACGAACCGTTATAAGTTCAACGCTCAGCCAGAAATGGCACAATTTAAACCGATATACCTGGTACAAATCCGATCGATTACACTGGCATAAAACGAACCGAAATACTCAGTAAGCTGGCTTTCCACGTCCTGCTTGGTTTTCCGAAGTTTTAATGCTTGTTCGGAAGTGTGCGGTGGCTGGTGCTAAGCGCAAATGTGTATGGCTTTTAGCGTTGGTGTTATTTTCATCAAGCCTTGAGTGCTTTTTTCAATTCAGCGTAGTGTTTTTCGTCATCTTGTAATTCTATCATAAGGTCAGCGACTGCATTTTCAATATCACAAATGAGGTCACTGTTTCGTATCATTCGATCAATATTATTTGCATGGCTAAAATAATGCAATACCTTCATTATCCTTTTTGACTTTTCTTCTCCCCAAAGTATATCTGCTCGTTGGTCAACCGTTGAGGAACTATTACCTGGTAATCTTGAATAAGTATAAAGTTCAACAAATCGTCTTACTGCATTTGGAATACCCATTAATGTTGAATACTCTCCTTTATCAGCACTTTTATTAAAGTTATAGAGCTCTTCAAATAAGAAATGATATTCAGAAGAATATTGTTGCAGTGATTTTGGTAGCTTTTCAAGTACTGATTCACTTTTATTGATTCTACGAACTTGATAAAAGAACTTTTGAAGAAAGTCTTTTGAAGTAGGTAATTCTTTCAAAAGAGTGAAAAAATCAAAATTATGAGTTGATACAAAAAGTTGTTTGCATTTCAATTTCCAAGCGTCATCATTATTTTGATTACTAAAAAAGAAGCCTTTTAAAATAGCATTCACTTGAAAAATGTGATTACTATCCAAACTGGAAATTGGGTCGTCTATGTAAACTATTGTTTTATCAAAATCTTTATTTTCCTTTAGTTTCGTCAAGAAAAAGGAAAATGCGATCGCTGTCTTTTCCCCTTCACTAAGGTTTTTTGCCTTTGAGTTTTCTCGTTTTAAAGTAAATCTATCCTTATCCGATTCTTTAATAACTTCAACTTTAATTTCATCTCGACCAAGAAATTGAGAAATGTATTTATTGATTTCTTCTCGCCCTTTTTGTGATTGACTAATTTCCGCTTCTAAAACATTTATTTCTGATGTCAAAGCATCATCCAATCTTGTAAAATTTTCAACCCTTAATTTAAAACGGGAGATTTTACTTTCTTTCCTTCCCACTTCAATTGAATCAATAAATTCTGCTGTATAATGCTTCTTTAAAGTTTCAATAGCTTCTGTTTTCGCTGTATCGAATTTATTGGTCTGTGTGGTATTTGATATAATGACTTTGTTGTAGTTCTCTATATCTGCTTCTAATTGAGAAGTGTTGTCATTTACATCTTTTAGTTTTTCAATTTTTTCAAAAGGCTTATCAAATTTAGTTTCAACTATCTTAATAAGGTTTTCAATCTGTCTATTAAACCCCTTTATTATATTCTTTTTTAATACCTCATCTGCCGTATTAAATTCAGTCCATAAATCTTTGTAAAAATCTCCTTTGGTGTAGGTTGGGTTAGATACTTTTGAATTTCTTAAAGTCTCAATAAGTTCAGTGAGTAAAGTTTTGTGATTTTTTAAATCTTCTGAAAAATGAGCTATTAATTCGGTGATTCTGTCTTGCTCTATAGTATTCCCACAAAATTCACAAGAAGACTTCTCCTCATGTATTGGTAATCCTTTTTCAACCCAATTGGCTATTTCTGGATTCTGAACAAAATAATCAATAGTTTTTGACAATTCTGGAACTTGGTTAACAAGTTCTTTCACTATTTTAATATTTTCAGTTAATGTAAGAGTAGGATTGTATTCTGTCAGTACAGGAAGTTTATCAATATCTGATGCCGTTGCGACTGGTAATAATTTGGCAACATCTGCGGTAGATAGCAAGTGAGTCTTGTAATCCGTTTTTATTTGATCAAATAGTGGCTTTATATGAGCTCTTGTATATGCTGATACTAAATATAATGTCGTTTTTATTTGACTTGCTCTATTAGACAAACCATCCAAAATGGCATTGTTTAGATTATCAATTACAGCGCTTACCTCTTTCTTTTTTTCGCTATACTTATTTTGTCTTACACTCTTTTCTATGATTGCCTTTTCTGCCTCAATAGAATCTTCACCTAAAAGAAGAACTTGAATAGGGTCAAAACTTGAACCATCCCATTTTAGATTATTTTTTATGAAATCTGCATTAAACGTTCTGATTGTTCGGTCATCAATACTCTGTTTTTGCTCGGTGAATTTATCTCCACTATGGGTTTCAAGTTCAAATTCTGCCGAACTGTAATCTGGGTTTTTCTCTGTTCTTTCAAAATGTTGAAAAATTCTCGAAATAGTTGTTTTACCTGAATAATTCCAGCCATAAATGATATTCAGATTTGTGAAATCCTGAATGTCTCCGGCTCTTCTATAATTTTGAAAAACACCGAAGTTTTTAATATGGTTTATTCGTTTTATCATAAAATAATTTCAAGTCACATTAATACAAGAACGTTGACAAAAAACAGCTCTTTTGGTTTTTTTAGCGATGGCTCGTGTGTCGGCAAAACCAAATGTGCCGTTTGTGCTGCTGGTTTTTCAGCTTGCTTTCAACGTGTCAATTCACTAACTTGTAACTATAGTTCTATGTTAGCAAACTACAAGTCAACTAGACTAGACCTAAATCCATTTAGCTATCAAATAATTCCTATTAATACAATATTATTTTCAGTGGCGTAAGGAGGGGGATTACTACAACCTAGCATTTGCTATTAACCTTCTAAGGTAACAAATATTTGTTTTGCAATTCTCTAAATCGTTGAAATACAGCAATATCCGTTGTATGTCTATAGGTGATTATTCTGATAATGTTCGTATCACCCGAATAGTATTGAGTTGATTTTTTTATAATGTTATGGAAAGAGCATAAGACCGGAACGCGACCATTATATGTTGACCAATATTAAAAAACACACTAAGGTCCACCTTAAAAGCAGTAGTAATTATTTTGATAGTTTAAGAAGATGCCCTTATTTAAGTAAATCCGAATATTCTTCGGGTAGTTCGGCATCCATATTCGGTGAACATTTGTCAAATGCATCCCTACTGGTATGGCCAGTGATGAGCATTAGTTTGCTCTTGGCATCAAAGGGAGGGGCTTTTATAATTTCCTTATATAATTTGCTAATAAAGGGATGCCTACAACTATATAATCCGTATGCTATATTTAGCCCTAGGGGGCTTCACCTTTTTAAATCTTTTGGAAAATAGTTCCGTTTGTCATTGTGAGAAACATGCCATGCCGCACCAACGCCATAGGGGGTAAACAAATAATGGTTCTTATCTATCTTAGATAGGTCACGTATCTTGGACAACATAATTTCAGGAATAATCTTGATCTTTACAGGGCTATTTTTGGCCTTTACGTTTATCTTTCTATCAGTAAGGTCCAAATCCTCAATTTTTAGCCTACAGACCACTATAGGGCGCAAAAGGTTATCACTGACGAACTGTACGAACAGCATTAATAACGGACCGTTCTTTTCTAGATATTCTGTGAAATCACTTTCTAGTTAGGATGTATAGGATTTATTCCTTTTAGGTACTGATTTTAGAATATTAATGGCTTTACTAAAATTATGTTCTCTCAGTTGATTGTTTTCCAAGGCCTTAAAAAATGAACAGCGATAGGAAAAGTACCCCCTGATCAAATTTATAACCTCAACAATATAGCATCATAAATAATTATAAATATCTTTAAACAGTCTTTCAGATGGGGAGTATTGTAGCTTTAATAGTGGATGGGTTAAAATTTTCAAAACCAGCAAGTAACAAATGAAAATTAAGTATCTCTTTTTATACCTTTTATGTGTGTCTCTACAAAATTGTGGACTACCAAAAAAGAACATATCGGCACCTAAAGTACCAAAATCTGAATTTTATACCATTCAGGATTTTAAAAAGGTCGCTAAAATTGACGCGCACGTCCATATCGACACAAATCGGCCGGAATTCATACAACAGGCTATAGACGATAATTTTCAATTGCTGACTGTCAATTGGGACGACCCAAACGAAACTGCGGATATGGAAGTACAGCAGAAATTTTCGATACGGCAAGTGAAAGCGTTCCCCGAAAATGTGGCCTACGCTACAACATTTTCTGTACGGGACTTCAATGAGCCCCATTGGTTGGAAAGGACCATTGCCTATTTAAAAAATTCTTTAGCTCATGGTGCTATAGCGGTTAAAATATATAAGGTTATAGGGATGGACCTGAAAGATAAAAATGGTGAATGGGTTATGATAGACGACCCTAAGTTCCATCCAATATTGGATTTTATACAGAGTAATAATATTACGGTAATCGGCCATCTCGGTGAACCAAAAAATTGTTGGCTGCCCCTAGACGAGATGACTGTAAACGGGGATAGAAATTATTTCAGAAAGAATCCCGAATATCACATGTTCCTACATCCCGAAGCCCCTTCGTATGAAGATCAGATCAGAGCACGGGACAATATGTTAAGAAAGCATCCAAATTTAAAATTCGTTGGCGCACATTTAGGTAGTCTGGAATGGAGTGTTGATGAACTCTCAAAACGATTGGATGAATTCCCTAATATGGCCGTGGATATGGCCGCACGGATTTCGCAGTTACAGTATCAAACTATGACTAATAGGCAAAAAGTACGGGATTTTATGATTAAGTACCAAGATAGGCTTATATACGGGACCGATTTAAGTGTTGAACCCTCTTCGGACCCGGGAGCGTTGAAGAAACAAATGCACGCGACTTGGAGAAATGACTGGGGTTTTTTTGTTTCTGATGGGGATCTGACGGTCCCAGATTTTGAGGGAACATTTAAAGGATTAAAATTACCCAAACAAGTTATTGAAAAGATCTATTTCAGCAATGCTAATAAGTGGTTTAGGCAGATGTAACATCTAACTACGCAAGTAGGCTAGATCCAATATGTTGATGTTGAGTCAAAATGCGAGCAAAAGTAAGGAATTCATGGTCCATCCAAATGCTACAGATATTAGGGATAGCTTTTTCAACGCCACAAAACCTACTCTGCAGGTCTAGCTTATTGCAAAGTCAAAAAATAGTTATATTTAATCTTCTGAAATCGGTTATATGCAAATACTTAAAAATTTATATCAAACAGGAGGAGACCTCAATGGATTAACCTTCGATTTGCAGGGGGCCTTGTGGAATGACGGAAATTCCTATGTCCTTAAAACGGAAACCGGGTCAATCATGTTTGATTGCGGCTGTGGTAATACCCTCGACCAGATTTTTGCCAACATGAAATACTGGGATTTGGATCCTTATGATATTAAGTATTGTTTGCTCACGCACCCTCATTTTGACCATGCCGGTGCAGCCCATTTGCTTAAAGAAAGAGGTGTACAACTAATTGCAATCAAAGAAACAGCAGATGCCGTCTCTACCGGAGACGAACGTTGTGCGGGATATTTGTACCATAAAGTTTTTAAACCGGTTGAAGTGGATACGATTGTATCAGAAGGCGATATTCTAAATCTATTAGGTATTGAAATCGAGGTTGGTCATTATCCAGGTCATTCCATGGGGTGTACTGCCTTTTCATTCCAGCATGAAAACAAAAAGATTACGGTAAGCGGTGACATTATCGGCACCTTAATGGTGGGTGATTTCGGATGGGACGGCTCAATCGATTTCGACAAAAAAATTTATACCGAATCACTGCGACGGTTCGCCAAGTTAAATCCTGATATCATGCTCCCTGGGCATGGTATGATTTATTTTCATAAACCAAAGTGGCGGGCGGAAGATGCCCTGAATAGTGCCTTGTCTCAATGGAGGTAAGTTTCCTCTGATCTTGTATTCTGACAAGTTAGTTGTTAAATTCATCAAGATATGGAAAGGAATTAATGTCTGAAATGCTTAGGAGTACTCAACTCAGCCAAGGGATAGGCAATTAAAAGGTGAATATTGTATATAAAGATTTTTCGTTAGTAGAAACACGCCACAATAGATACCACTCAAATCGAATTTCCAAAACAGTACGGAGTAGGATTGGAGTTATGATAATTATGACGGACCCCTTATTTTATTGTGTGATATTTTATTAACGACTTCATAGTGATTTTTGGTGATAAATTGAACTACCACACATGCTTGCATACGAGCTAGTTTAGTAAGTAGGACTTTCCTAATTGTATTTGAGTTGCCTCAATATATGGTGTTATTTCCAATTTAGTATGGCAATCTGTTACAAAAGCGACCCATCACTCCAACCCAAACTCCTCCATCAATCTCCTAACCATAGGATTTATTTTCCCAAGCCGTTGTAAATCTTTTTCTTTTGGGATATGCTATTAATTCTATTCTGTTAAGCCTGTTGTAGAATAGGTAATGGTTATTTTCGACCCTAAAGTCACTTTTATATAGTCAGTGTCCTTGTACTATGTGAACCGTAGTTCTATAGACATGGGCTGCTATACAGCTAGCCACTATAGCCATAATTCAGTGCAGGCAGTAGTATCAAATTTTCTACTGTTGTTTGCTTGGCTGATATTGCTTCACCTTTTTTTTTTTTTGCCTTTTTTAAATTAGACACCCAAAAAAGAAACAAGGATGATTAAATGACAAGATTTTTGACTAAATCTATAATCCAAAACTTTTGGTCTGACACCAGATTAGGATGTAAGTACGTTTTTTAAACGTTTTTATAAAAAAATTAGTCCTCCTAATGATTAATAGCAATGCAAATTCTTCCTGTTTTGCCTAAAGATTTCTATGGCACAGCACAAAATAAATTTTATTTTTTCTATAAATGGGATCCAAAACAATAGAGATATGCCTTTTGTAGTGATAGTGTCAACGTTAAATTTGACATCAAAAATGTTGTATAGAAGAAAAAAACCCAAGAGAATAAACTCCTGGGTCTCTTTGTTTACTGGTAGCGAGAACGAGAGTTGAACTCGTGACCTCCGGGTTATGATTTCCTTTAGGGCATTATTAAACTCAATGATACTGGGATACCGCTGCTATTTTATGAAATCGTGCACCAAAACCTGTTCAGTTTTGTATTCACTATGTTAGTAATTATTTAATGTAATTTATAATAAGTTTTGATAACTAGATCTAAAATATTATTTTTTCCAGACTTAACAACTTCCACTCAACATTTCGATTAAATGCTCAATTCATTAAAAAGTCTAGAATAGATGCAGTTAGCTTAAATACTTAGAAATATCTTTAAGAATAACTACGAAAAACTGCTTCCCCTTTTTTAATTCCTCCCTGATTTTTTTAAATGCAATGCGCATTTGACTTTCAACTGTTTTTTCGGAAATATTAAGTCTCAATGCAATTTCCTTGTATTTTAAACCATCTCTTTTATTAAGTAGCAATATTTCTTTGCACTTGGGTGGTAATTCGGCAATTATTAATTTCAATCTTTTTATCTTAATATCAAGGTTACTTTCTTCTTCGATTATATATTCCTTCGCCATGCTATATTTAAGATTATCCAAAATTTTGTTTTTCCGCTTATTTTTTCGGTAAAGGTCTATGAAAGAATTATATGCGGTGGTGAATAGAAAGCTCTTTAATGTAGGACTTTCCAATAGATCAGGGCGTTTTTGCCATAAAGTAATAAAACAATTTTGGACAATGTCCTTAGCTTGTTCCGGATTATTGGTAAGTGTTTTGGTATACGCTAGTAATGGTCCGTATAGTTGCTCAAATGCTATTTTAAAGACATCTTTCTGGTGCTGCATGTATGAAAATTAGTCTCCTTGGTTTATAAGAGGTTAATTATTAAAATTGGCTAGTATGACACAAATATGAAGAATATATTATATTCTTTAAGGGTTTTTTATTTTCTATTCGTTCTAGCTATGAATACGTAATTTAATGAGTTAAAATTTAACAGAAATTAGAATTGAGAAAATTAATAAATAAATATTTAGATGATACCATTGGTGGTATTGAATTGGAGAGACTTAAAGTTTGGTTGGAAAAGGAGAAAAACCAAAGTAAGTTTAAAACCATACTTGAAAACCATTATCATTTGAATTTAGGCTTGCAAGCTGTCGATTTGGAAAAAGAATATTCCTTACTGTTGAATAAGCTTGAAGGTCATAATATAAATAAAAGACGTTCTTATTTTGCATTGTATCAAAGAGCAGCTGTTCTCATGGTGCTGATGGGCCTAGGTTACCTTTTGTATATAACTATTGGAAATTCGAATGAATCCTATACTGATGGAAATTTCATTACCATAAAACAGGAGAATGGAAGTATTCAAGTGATTATGGAGGATGGTAGTGTCGAAATTGTTGATAGCAAGGGTGAAATTATTGGAAGGCAAGATGGAGGTCAGTTGGATTACAAGAATATAGGGTCTGCAAATTCGGGCAATCGTGTGGATGATATTATTGCCTACAACGAATTGGTAGTTCCCAATGGGAAGAAAATGAAATTAATCTTATCGGATAGCACCATAGTCCACATTAATTCAGGTACCTATTTTAAGTATCCAGTTAGATTTGTAAAAAATCGGGATAGGAGGGTGTTTTTGGAGGGTGAAGCCTTTTTTGAAGTGTCAAAATATAAAAACAGCCCCTTTATAGTTAGTGCAAACGAATTAGATATTAGAGTACTGGGTACCAAATTTGATGTTAGCTCCTACGAAAATGATAATACTGTCAGTACTGTACTAGTCGAAGGTTCTGTTGAATTATATTATAGAAATGAAATGCAAGAGAATAAGGATAAATTTTTATTAGCCCCGGGTCAAATCGCTTCATGGCAGAAATCGGAAAACAACATGGCCATCACTGTGGTTGATGTAAAAGAATATACCTCTTGGATTAATGGACAAATTATATTTAGGGTTAGACCTTTTCCAGAAATAATAAAAGTGTTGGAGCGACATTACGATGTATCAATAACCAATAATTATAGTTTTTTAGATGATCAACACTTTTTTGCAAAATTCGACAATGAAACTATAGAACAAGTATTGAGTTATTTTCAGAATAGTACTCCATTCACATATACTAGGATAGGAAATACAATTGTTATAAACCAATCTAAAAAAACAGACGCCTATGATTAAACTTTCTATTTAGCCATCATCTTGGAACCTGAAAAAATAGAGATATAATGTTACATACCTCTATAGTACAAGTTGATTAAATTATTAACCACAATAACCAAACTAGAATATGAAAAAAAATATTTATTTGGGAATACAGCATATATTGTATCCCAATATCAGTTTAAAAATGAAGCTGACCACTCTTTTTTTAATAATTACCTTATTTAGGGTCCAAGCCAACTCCTATGCTCAGGTTGCAAAGATTACTTTGGACCTGCATGCGGTTAGTTTAATGTCAGTATTTGAAGAAATTGAAGCTGGTAGTGAATTTAAATTTTTAGGCAACCAAGATGATATTGACATAAATCGTGTTGTTTCCGTGCACGTTAAAAAGGAAAGAATTGATAAAGTATTGAGCGATTTGTTTTTTGGAACGAACGTTACCTTTAAAATATTAGATCGATAAATTATCCTGAAAAAGGAAGAACAGGACTTACAAATACAGTTTTTTCCAATTCCTAAAATCGACAAAATTGGGAAACCACAGTTTTTAATTAATGGAACTATTATTGACAGTAACGGTACACCACTTTCGGGTGGCAATGTTGTGGAGAAAGGTACAACGAACGGTGTAACCGCTGATTTTGACGGGAAATTTGAAATAGAACTGTCCTCAATAAATCCGGAGTTGGTAGTATCCTATATAGGATTCGCCACTAGACAAATACCGGTTAACGGACAAACAAATTTGACCATAACACTGCAGGAGAGTGCAGCAGGATTGGAAGAGGTTGTAGTGGTTGGGTACGGACAGGTTAAGAAAAGTGACCTAACTGGCTCTGTTTCTTCTATAAAAGGAGAAGCTATTAGTTTACAAGCTGTAGGCAATCCAGTGCAAGCATTGTCTGGTGTATCTACAGGGGTTCAGATTTTGCAAAACTCTGGACAACCTGGTAGTGGTGTGAGTGTTTTGATCAGAGGCGGAAATTCTCTTTTGGGGGGCAACAATCCTTTATATGTTGTTGATGGCTTCCCGATTATTGGAGATCTAAGTTCTATCAATCCCAATGACATATTATCAATTGAGATTTTAAAGGACGCTTCCTCAACAGCAATTTATGGGGCTAGAGGAGCAAATGGAGTAGTTATTGTTTCAACAAAAAAAGGTAAGGAAGGCAAGACCTCGATTGAATATAATGGATATACTGGATTTCAAAAAGTGAATAATACTATTGACATGATAAACGCCAAGGAGTTTGCTACCTTAGCAAATGTTAGGGCATCAAATGATAATATAGCTCCTTATTTTACTAGTGCAGAAATCGCATCTTTTGAAAATGGCACTAATTGGCAAGATGAAATATTTCAGAATGCAGTGATTCAAAATCATTCTATAACTGTTTCAGGAGGAAATGACAAAACAGTATTTAGTGTCTCTGGTAATTATTTTAATCAGGAAGGAATTATTATAAACTCTGGTTATGAATATCTTCAGTTAAGATCAAGCCTTGAACATAAGATTAATTCTAAATGGAAATTTTCTTTTAATAATATATTAAGTAGAAAGAAAAACAATAATATATTCAGTAATAATTCAGAACGAGGATCTGGTGTATTGAGTGGAGCCCTTATTTCTCCACCTACTGTTTCAGTATTCAACAATGATGGTGAATATAGCAATGTTAGACCATATGCCTTTAGTCCGGATATAGTGGAAAATCCTGTTGCTATGGCATTGGAACGGAAGCAATTATCTAGGGAGAATGCATTACTTCTTAATATCATTGCACAGGGTGAAATAACCAAAAATTTAGTTTTATATTCTTCTGTGGGTGTGCAATATGAGAATGTTCGAGGTGATAATTATTCACCATCCATATTTCAGCCTTCGGCTACTGGATCCGCTTCAATTTCTTATAGTGAATTTACGGATATTGTTAACGAGAATTTATTAACTTATTCCAATCAAATTAATAAATCTCATGATTTAAAAGTCATGGGAGGATTAACCTCTCAAAAAACATCAAATCAATCTTTAAGTGCTTCTTCAACTGGATTTTTGTCTGATATTCTAGAGAATAACAGCATTCAAGCAGGTAGTTCTCCCGGCACCCCTGTATCAAGAAGTAGTGATTACTCCATACTTTCAGGTTTAGGAAGATTAAATTACGGATATAAAGGTAAATATCTACTAACAACCAGTATAAGGGCTGATGGATCCTCAGTTTTTGGCAAAGCCAATAAATGGGGTTATTTCCCTTCTGCAGCTTTAGCATGGCGGGTAAGTGAAGAGGGGTTTTTTACAGAAAACGATTTCATTGGTAATCTTAAACTAAGGGCTAGTTGGGGTGAAACTGGGAATACAGCAGTTTCACCATACCAATCGCTCTCCATATTATCCAGTTCTCAAACAGTCTTTGATGATAATATTAATATAGGCTACGCACCAGGAAGTTCAATGCCTAACCCTGATCTAAAATGGGAAACGACAGCCCAAACAGATTTTGGGGTTGACGTTGGCTTATTTCGAAATAAGCTTCAATTTACTTTTGATTATTACCATAAAAAAACTGAAGATTTGCTGGCTTCAATTCCCGTGATTTTATCCTCAGGGTATACCTCCCAAACAACTAATTTGGGTAGTATGGAAAATAAAGGATTTGAAATATCGTTGGATTCAAGGATTTTGGAAGGAGAATTTAGTTGGGATTTAGGTATTAATTATTCATCAAATCGCAATAAGGTTTTGAGTTTGCCTGAAGGCGGGGATATTTTTGGAGTAGGACTTGGTAACGCTCTACCTGCAATGAGCTTGGTGCGTGAAGGCCATCCTGTTGGTGTGTTCTATGGACTTGTTGAAGATGGCCTTACCGATGAAGGGTTAATCAAGTATGTTGATACTGACGGTAATGAAACGATAAACAGTCTGGATAGACAAATTATTGGTGATCCAAACCCGGATTTTATTTTTGGGGTTAATAGTAATACGACTTATAAAAACTTCGGATTAACGGTCTTAGTTAATGGTTCCCAGGGCAATGATATACTAAATTATAATTTGTCTAATGTGGCAGATGGTTTTAGTTTTGGAATTAATCAAATTAGAGATGTTTTGGGTAATTATTGGACGGCAGAGAATCCAGATCCTAATGCAAAATATCCAAAAATAAGTTCTAATACGAGATACCAAGGTTCAGATAGATTTATTGAAGATGGTTCCTATGTTCAGATAAAAAATATCCGGTTGTCATATACTCTTAAAGGAGACACATTTAAATCGTTACCGATTTATAATTCTCAGATATTTATTAATATACAAAATCTGGCCACTTTTACGAATTATTCATTTTATTCACCTACTCTGAACACTCATGGAGGTGGAATTTCTAAAGGGATAGATCAGTTCGGATATCCTGACACAAGGACGTTTATGTTAGGAGTTAGAATTAATTTATAAATAGTTATCACTAAAAATATTAGAAAAGATCATGAAAAAAATACTATCATATACACTAATTATTCTGTCCATTATATCGTGTAGCGACTTTCTGGAGGAAGTACCTGAGGACAGACTTACTGAAAATAATTTCTACGGTAATTTGGATGATGCAGTAGCAGCTGTAAATGCCATTTATGTCCCCGTTAGGAATAATTTTAGAACACTTTATATGTTAATGCTTGATATTCAGGCAGACTATGCAAATGGAAGAGGTTCAACACAACCCTTAGGTGAGTATCAAGGATTCGACCAAACTAATATTAACAGGGCTGGTACAATGTGGGAACGCTTTTATCAAAGCATAAGAAATGCCAACATTGCAATAAACATGATTGATAAAATCGAATTATCTGATACAGATAAAAAGGCTTTGATAAGTGAAGCTAAGTTTATGAGGGCATATTGTTATTATCATCTTGTAAGAAATTGGGGAGGTGTTCCCATATACCTTGAAAAGGAAGGGGAAAATACTGGTAGAGCAACAATTGAGGAGGTATATCAGGTTATAATTGCCGATTTAAAATCTGGTGAAACTGATTTGCCTGCAACTCCAACTCAGTTTGGACGACCTTCAAAATGGTCGGCAAAATCACTGCTTGCCGAAGTTTACCTTGCCAATAAGAATTATGGATTGTCTAAAGATAAGGCACAAGAAGTAATCGATTCTGGAGAATTTTCTCTAATCGAGGTAACAACAAGCGCTGATTTCAATGATGTTTTTGGACCTTCGGCCAATGGTACTTCAGAAGAAATTTTTTATATAAAATTCAGCCATCAAGATGGTTGGGGATGGCCTTTGAATTTATTATGGAGTGAAACGCAATTTTCTCCTTTTGGAAATTATGTTATTTTTTCAGTACCTGGTCCCTTTTTTGAGAATTGGGATGATGCCGATCTCCGTAAAGAGTGGAACGTATTTACAGAATATGTAAATAGAAGTACCGGTCAATTAGAAACCTTACCATCTTCTACGCCAATTTTGTGCAGTAAATTTAGAGATCCAGATGCTCCCGAAAGAGAGGCGCACGCCAATGATTATCCAATTTTGAGATACGCAGATGTTTTGCTTATTTATGCGGAAGCTTCCGTAATGGATGATAATACTGTTTCTTCATTAGCTCTTGAAAGCCTGAATAAAATAAAAAGACGAGGTTATGGTTATCCTACAAATGTAGCTTCTCCAGTTGATTATCCTAGTAGTGGATGGACTGTAGACTCGTTCAGGGATACTGTTTTACAGGAAAGGGCATATGAACTTTATATGGAAGGAAAAAGATGGTTCGACCTAAAACGTACAGATAAGGCAAAAGAATTGGTTTTGCAGAACACAGGGAAAACCGTTCTAGATGTCCATTTATTGTGGCCAATTCCACAGCAGGAAATTGATACTAATCCAGATATCAGTCAAGCCGACCAAAATCCAGGATACTAGTGTTTTAAAATTTAAATCAGAGAAGAGCAATCTTATCCCTTCTCTGATTTAATATCCAGCATATCTCTTAATATGGGAGATAAACTCTTTCGAAGGAATTTAAATTAAAATCTCTTTGAAGGTTAAAGGTGTTGTTATACCGAATTGCATATCCCTATGTCCTGAATTCAAAGCAATATCTATGAGGATGTAATTAGTCATTCGTAATTAATTCATTTATAATCGTTATAATGAGAAAAGGAATTATTTGGTTCATGGTTGATAGCCCTTATCATTTTTTTCTTCTAATTGGATTGTTTTTTATTGGAAATGGATCGGTCAATTCACAATCCAAGGCAGAAGTAAAATGGACGGAAGGTAATCCTTCTCTGGTAATTGACGGTGAGACCTATCCACCATACGCCTATATGTCCTATTTAGGTGAGGAGAAATATTACAAGGAAATTTCCGAAACCGGTATCCATATTTATAACATCCCTGCCTATCTGGGAGAAGGAGGTATAAATACTATTTCAGGAATAGGGCCTTTTAGGCCTCCCATATGGCTAGGGGAAGGCAATTATGATTTTACTGGATTGGTTAAGGATTTTGAGAAAATTATAAAATCTGATCCCAAAGCAAAAGTTATTATCCGTTTTTATCTTGATCCTCCGGAATGGTGGACTAAATTATATCCAGAAGCCTCAGCACATTTACCCGACGGCACTACTTTTCGTCAATGCTTTGCCTCTGAAGTATGGCGGGATAAAACTGGGGATGTATTTCGTGACTGTTTGGATTGGCTCTTAGGTTCCAAATACTCCAATTATTTAGCTGGAATCCATGTGGCCAGTGGATTTACAGAGGAATGGTTTTATCACCCCAAACAATATCAAGATAAAAACCCTGCCAGATTACAAGCATTTAGGCAATGGTTGAAAGATAGTTATAAGAACAATGATGCTTTAAAAAGGGCATGGAACAAACCTTCACTTACTTTTGAAAATGCCCAATTGGCCAATATCGATGAGCCAGTAACAAGAAAGGATTGGAGGAACCCAGACCAGGAACAAAATTATATTGATACTTATCGTTTTCAAGCAGAGGTCTTAGTGAACAATATAGCTTATTTCTGTAGAATAGTTAAAGAAAAGAGCCATGGCAATCTTTTAACGGGTGCTTTTTCTGGATACCATTATTTTGTAGGGGATGCTAGGCGTGGACATGGTGCCCTAGCAAAATTGTTGGATTGTCCGGACCTTGACTATCTGTCGAGCCCAAATGTTTATAACCGTGTGATAGGGGAGGACTGGCCTGCAATGGCGGCAATAAACTCGGTTCACCTCCATGGTAAATTATGGCTTACTGAAAACGATACCCGAACGTCCATAACCACCTTGTTGAAAGATCGCTCCAACGACATAGCACCTCCCGGACAATATGAGAGCGGTGTATGGTTAGGTCCGGAGGACATGGACACCTCGGTAGCATTTTTATGGAAAAACACGGCAAGAATGCTGGCCTATGGGTATGGAGGCTGGTGGTTCGATATGTGGGGCGGATGGTTCAGTGATCCTGAACTATTAAATGTTTTAGAGAAAACACAGCAATTGCACACCATATTCCCCCCATCGTCAGGAGAAAAGATGAAACCTCAAGTAGGGATTGTGGTAGACGAAGAACTCTCTTTTTGGGACCCAACCTATGGTCATCTTACAGAGAAAATTTTATCCAATCGTTATCCGCTTGCAAAAACAGGGACATCCTATGATCTTTTTCTTCGGACGGATCTAAAAAATATGCCAACCTCTCAATATAAAGTAGTTTGGCTAATGGGAATTCTTGAACTTAGTTCAAAGGAAGAAGCTAGAATAAATAAGTGGACCAAACAGGGTAAAACCGTTCTATGGACTAATGGTAAAGGAACACATATCTTCCATCCAAATGATGAGGAACTATTTATGGAAGGAAAACTAAAATGGTCAGCCTCGGAATTAGGTGAAACATGGGGGAAAGCAGGTGTACATAGGTATATTGATACTGAGGATGTATTTTATATCGGCCGAAACTGGATGGGCATACATACCATAAAAGGCGGTGAAAGGACCATCAGTTTTCCATTTATGGCCCAGGTGATAGATCCATTGGAAAAGAAAATAATGTATGATTCCACAAGACGATTGCAATTGAATTTAAAACCAAAATCAACCTTAATTTTGAGGGTAAATCCTTTAGAGAAATAAAATAACCACTTGAATAAATAACTATGAATACGAAAAAATTATATTATTGGCGGCTTTTATGTTTTGTCATACTTGCGTCCCTTGCATCTTGTAACACAAATAATAACGGTGACGACCTGTCCATTAACAATGGTAAACTAAAATTGAGCTTTAGTAAGGAAAATGGTTCACTTATTGTTTTCCAAGATTTAATAGAGAACTATGAATTTTTGGATGAAAAGAAGACATTGGAATTACCATGGGAAATTAACTTTAATCACGCCCAAGATTCTTTATATGAGCCTCTTGATTTTGAATATTCTAAACCAGATTCATTGACTTTGGTTCTTAAATGGGGAAATTTTAAAGGTGAGGAAAACAAAGAATTTGCGGTTACGGCTGTAATCAACCTAGATAAAGAAAAGGCCTTATCCTATTGGAAAATATCGCTTGTTGGTACGCAGGGTAAAGAAATTAATAGTGTTGTGTTTCCTAAGATAAGTGGGTTTAAAGATTTAGGTCAAGAAAAATTGGCTATACCTAATATAATGGGAGAGTTACTTACGGACCCAAGAGGAATTCTTTCATCAAGAAAATCAGAAAATAAAAGGTTGGATTGGGTATATCCAGATAATCTTTCATTGCAATGTTTGGCATTATATAATCCTGAAAAAATTGGTTTATATCTTGCTTCAAATGACACCCACACCTTCAGAAAAGCTTATTCACTTAATTTGGATAAATCTAATAATTTCACGTACCAAATGTCCAATTACCCATCTTTTGATGCAAATTCCAATTCATATTCTCCGTCTTACGAAGCTGTAATCGGTTCGTTTAAAGGAGATTGGGTTACTGCTGCTGAACAGTACAGGGAATGGGGTTCCCAACAGGAATGGACCTCTAAAAGTAGGTTTAAGAATGGTCTACATCCAGATTGGTTGGAAGAAACCGCATTATGGGTTTGGAATAGGGGTAGATCGGATAATGTATTGGTGCCAGCTGCAGCATTAAAAAAACGATTGGGACTGCCTGTTAATGTATTTTGGCACTGGTGGCATGGTGCCTCATATGATGAAGGTTTTCCAGAATATTTTCCACCGAGGGAGGGGGGGGAATCCTTTATCAATGCGATGAAATTGGCACAACAAAAGGGTGTTCATTCCATAGTTTATATGAATTCCTTTCAGTGGGGCGATTCTACTGAGAGCTGGAAAACCGAAAATGCTTCGGTGTATGCAGTTAAGGATATAAATGGGAATTTAAGGTCTCATGCATATAATATTTTTACAGGTAATTCCCTAACGAATATGTGTATGGGGACTCAATTTTGGAAAGACAAATACACCTCTCTATCCGAAAGTGCTGTTAATATATACGGGACCAATGGGGTGTATATGGATCAAGCCTGCATGTCTAGAGTGTGTTATGATAAAGCACATGGGCATGCAATAGGTGGCGGTAATTATTGGTTTAAGAATTTTGGAAAACTTACTGATCAAATTCGCTCTAAAATCTCTATTGAAAAGGAACCAATTTTAGCTGGTGAGCATTGCAACGAAAGTTGGATGCCCTACCTTGATCTTTTCTTGACCCTTCAAGTAAGTAGAGAAAGATATTCTGGAGTTGGGCAATGGGAGGTTATTCCGTTCTTTCAGGCAGTTTATCATGAATACGCTATTACCTACGGTAATTATTCTTCGCTGGTTACCCCACCTTATGATGAACTATGGCCTAAAGAATTTGCACCGGAAAATCAGGAACAACCTTTGGACCCCATATTTAACAAGCAATTCCTAATGGAACAGGCCAGGTCTTTTGTCTGGGGTATGCAGCCAACAATTTCTAATTACCATAGTTTTTTGGAAACTCAAAGAAAAGAAGAAATTGATTACTTAATGAGTATTGCGAAAATCAGGTATCAGGGGCTAAAATACTTGTTGCATGGAAAATTTTTAAGAGCCCCCTCTATGCAAATTCCAGAAGAGGAATTGGATATATCAAAACTTTCTATATACGCTGGAAGAAAGGGTGAGAGTGTTACAGCGTATAAAAAGAAATATCCCTTGGCTTATTCTGGAGCTTGGAAAGCCGATGATGGTAACGTTGGAATTCCCTTGACCAGTATAAGTGAGAAGCACATGCTGATTAACTTTAAAATAGACACTAATGATTACAACATTTCTTCAAATGGGGAGGTCTACTTAATAAATAGTGAAGGCAGAAAATTGCTGACAACATATAAGGAGAATGAGGTTATTGTAGAACATCAATTAAAACCAAGAGAAGTGTGCCTAATTGAAATTATTCCAACATTGTAAGGCCAATTTGATACTAGAAAAGTAAAGTTAGTTAGAGTTAGTTGTTTGATAACCCGGGGCGAAAATTATTTTGCTTCGGGTAAATCAACACTGGTTAAATCAAAACGATACTTAAACTGAAACTTTGAATAAACCACCATTTGTATATTATGATACACCTATATTCGTGTGTGTTGACAGATTTCTATACATTTAGTTAGAAATCTTTTTTTTATATAATTGGTATTATATTATATACGATATTAATTTTGTGTAATAAGATTTATTTAAAGGCAGCTGTGTTTTATGGCTAATACCCCTATCGAAAAATTTGAGATAAAACTGGTATGGCAATCAAATAAAAAAATCCCGCATGTGGCGGGATTTTTTATTTGATGGAATTAGCCCTTTTATTTGGTCATTTCCTTTAACTTTTCCTTTGCGGAATTCTTTGTCCGATCATAATTTTCGGCAACTTTTGATTCAAGTTCATTGACGGTTTTTTTTAGCTTGTCGCCCGCTTCGTTTATCGATGATTTAAGTGCTTCCTTTTTCTCTGGAGGCATAGTTTTATATTTCCAGAAGGCCCACGCTCCCGCACCGATCCCCAATAGGGCAAGTATGCCTTTTTTATTATTTGTCTTCATTGTATTTCAATTTATTACGTTTCTGTTAAGGTAGGTCAAAAATTGTTTAAATCATACCTTTCAGAGACATTTCTCATGTTTTCCTCCACAAAAGAACAACTTTAATTTGTTGAAGTGTTGACTCTAATAAATTGCCTGCCCCAATCTATACTATGAAGTAAAATTGGGGTGAAGTGGAGGCCCGCTGACACCCAATTAATTGGCCCTTAATGTATACGATTGAGTACCTTTTTTAATGTCCAAATAGACGTGGTTTTAAGTAAACTTTAGAGGAGTGATATTTTGACCCTTTGATCCATTGAACGTCTGTAATCCATATAATTACAGAATCCTCTTACCGATATGTATTTAATTTTTAATTATATTTAAACCAACAGATAACCCAACCTTCAATCCAGACTTGCGTCTAGATAAATCTATGATCCTGACCGATGAAAACAATTTCACATATTCTCCTTGCCGACGACGACCCAGACGATTGCATGTTTTTTCGGGAAGCTTTGGAGGCATTGTCATTTTCTACCCAACTAACTTTCGTCAAGAATGGGGAAGAGCTCATCGAGTTGCTTTCAAAGAAAACCGCAAAACTCCCCGATATCCTCTTTATGGATTTGAATATGCCCCGTAAAAGCGGCATTCAATGCCTATCTGAAATAAAAAATAATCAAAGGCTCCAAAATATTCCAGTGGTCATAATTTCTACCTCCTATGACTGTACCATCGCGGACGGGCTTTACCATTCTGGTGCCTCCTACTATATCCAGAAACCTATCGGGTTTTCACAACTACAGAATCTCATTTCCCTTGCGGTCGAACTTGTAACAAAAGAAAATATCCTACGCCCCGAAAGGATCAACTTTTTACTCGAGCAAAACATTTAAAAGGATAAAAATAGCCAAATAGCAACTGTAATAGGACAAGGTTTATAATTATGTTCCATTACTTCAGGTACTTGCAGAACTTCTATGCGATAGTACCTACGGAGCTATTTTGTGTAATTAGTATATAAATTGGACTTAAAACCGCAGTTTATTTTCCCTACCTTTAAAGCCTATGTGATTGTTAAAATATAAGATCTATTTTTTAATTGATTATTGCAACCTCACATGTATTTATAGGAACGGACCTAAAAATCGATATTCACCCGTATTACATGGATTTGAAAACACCCAAAAAGACCCTCATAAAATCAGAGAACAGTTTCCCTGTAGTAGGGATTGGGGCCTCCGCTGGCGGCCTCGACGCTTTTAAACAACTTTTGAAGGCCATTCCCGAGTCATCCGGAATGGCCTATGTACTGGTACAACATCTGGATCCGAACCACCAAAGCATGCTCCCAGAACTGCTGCAAAAAGTGACTTCTATTCCCGTTATGGAGGTTACGGATGATATAAAGGTAGCGCCAGACCATATCTATATCCTCCCTAGTAACAAGATAATGATCGCCAATGATGGTGTGCTGGAACTGAGGCCCCGTCCTGAAAAAGGTATCAACGAACGTAATATGCCTATTGATCTTTTTTTTAGGTCGCTGGCCGAAGTCCACCAATCCCATTCTATCGGGGTTGTACTTTCTGGTACTGCCACTGATGGCACGTTGGGACTTACGGCCATCAAAGACCAGGGCGGTATTACCTTTGCTCAGGACGAGGAATCGGCGGCATATAGCGGCATGCCACAAAGCGCGGTACAGGCCGGAGTCGTCGACTTTATACTCTCCCCAGGGGACATACCGAAAAAACTTCTGGAGGTGGCCCATATCATCAACGGTAATGGTGCGGAAATTTCCGGACAAAAAGAAGAAGAGGCAATATACAAACAGATCATCTCCTTGCTTCAGGTTCGCAAGGGAACCGATTTCACCTACTATAAACAAACCACGATACACAGAAGGATACTCCGTAGGATCGACATCACCAAGACCGGGAAACCCTCTGTTTATCTAAACTATCTAAAACGGGAGAAACAGGAGTTGGATGAACTGTATATGGACCTTTTGATTCCCGTAACCGAATTTTTCCGGGATCCCAAAATCTTCGATAAACTGCATAATAAGATTATTCCCACTATCATAGCAAATAAAACCTCTAGCGGCACTGTCCGCATCTGGGTAGCGGGCTGCAGTACTGGTCAAGAAGCATATTCCCTTGCGATTGCCTTCCATGAAATATTTAATGGCAGCGTATCTTCGTCCTCCCACCCTCAAAAAGTACAGGTCTTTGCTACGGATCTTAGTGGACCCGCCATTGAAAAGGCGCGATCGGGTATGTATTCCCAAAGTGAGGTGAAAGGTCTGACTACCGAACGCCTCGAAATTTATTTTACCAAGAAGAAAGACGGTTACCAGATCAATCAGTCCATTAGGGACAGCTGTGTCTTTGCCGTGCACGACTTTTTAAAAGACCCGCCATTTAGCAAGATGGACCTTATAAGCTGCCGTAACGTACTGATTTACCTGGGAAGCTACCTGCAAAAAAGGGCGTTAACCACTTTTCACTACGCATTGGATCCCAAGGGTATTCTTTGGCTGGGAAAATCAGAAACGACCAGCGGGGTGCCCTCACATTTTGTGGCCCTCGATAAAAAAGATAAGTTATTCTCCCGCAAGGAGGTAGCAGGCCATTTTATCCCCACAACGAGCCGGCGAAACGGACCGTATTTCACGGATCCATACGGGATCGGAAAAAATGGGAACCTTGCCACCGATTATCAGAAGACCGCAGACGACATTCTCCTTAGTAGATTTACCCCGGCCGGAGTGGTCATCAATGAAGCGATGGACATCGTCCATTTCAGGGGCGGTACCGGGCGTTATCTGGAGCCTGTGCCCGGCAAGGCCAGTCTCAATCTATTTAGAATGGCGAAACAGGGACTGGCCTTTGAGCTGCGCAATATTTTGCACAAGGCAAAAAAAGAAAATGATGCCGTCGTTAAAGAAAATATACCTATACAGATCAATGGCGACCACATCCACATAATAAGTATCGAGGCCATCCCATTGCCCAATATCGTAGAACCCCATTATCTGGTCCTTTTTCACGAACAAGGTCCACAAGAGGACGCAATTTCGGTGACAGACAAAAAGTGGTCCAAGGAAGCCGGTATCGGTGAAAGTACCAAAATGATCGAAAAAGATCTCCAAATACAACAGTTACAAGATGAACTTGCCCAGACCAGGGAGGATATGTGCAGTATTATCGAAAGTCAGGAGGCGGCCAACGAGGAACTGCAGAGTGCCAATGAGGAACTGATGAGCGGGAGCGAGGAACTGCAGAGCCTCAATGAGGAAATGGAGACCAGTAAGGAAGAGCTCCACAGTACCAATGAGGAACTCATGACAGTACACCAAGAAACTATAGGTCTGAACGAGCGATTGAGCATTGCACTGGACTATGCCGAGGGCATTGTCGATACCATACACGAACCCTTGTTGGTACTCGATGGGAACCTTCGGATAAAATCTGCCAACAAGACCTTTTATAAAACCTTTGAGGTAAACGAGAAGGATACCGAAGGTAAACTGATCTTTAAATTAGGGAACAAGCAATGGGATATTCCCGCTCTGCGGACCCTATTGGAGGACATTCTACCCGAAAGGTCGACAATTGAAAATTTTGAGGTAGCTTGGAATTTTCCCAACATCGGGAAACATACAATGCTATTGAACGCCCGTGAGATAAAAAGGGACAACGAGGACGAAAAATTGATCCTGTTGGCTATTGAGGATATTTCCGAACGGACCAATCTAAGGGAAAAAGAAAAAGAGCTTTTTGGCAGGTATGAGAATCTGCTGTTACAGGCCCCCGTAGCCATTATGGTATTAAAAGGATCCAATTATGTGGTGGAGCTGGCCAACAATGCCTATTTAGAGATGGTAGAAAAGGATACCGATTTTATTGGCAGGCCCTTCTTTGAAGCGTTGCCCGAACGCAAGACCCAGGGAATCAGGGAACTTATGGACGGGGTCGTCCGCAGCGGAACACCATATCATGGCAACGAAGTGGAAGTTACGATGCTCCGGAAGGAGAAAAGCGAAAAAGGCTTTTACAATTTTGCATACCATCCCACCCAGGATGCCGACGGTACGGTAACGGGTATCATAGTAGTGGTTACCGAGGTAACCGAGCAGGTAATCGCTAGAAGACTGGTGGAGGAAAGCGAGTCCCATTTCCGGCAATTGGCGGAACGGATGCCCGCCAAGATAAGCAATGCGGACATAGCTGGAAATGTTACTTACTTTAATAAGGAATGGCTGGAATTCACCGGGCTAGAATTCGAGGAATTAAAAGAACTGGGCTATCATAAGATTATGCATCCCGAGGAGATGCAGGAATTTGGGGAACGCCTCCAAAAAGCTTTGGAAACAAAGACCGATATGGAAATGGAGATGCGGTTCCTGAACAAGGACGGGGACTATATATGGCACCTGAATATCGCATCCCCGATAACGGACGAGAACGGCGACTTCAAAATGTGGATCGGCGTGACCACTGATATTTCCGAGCAGATAAATACCAGAAAAAGCAACCTAGAGACCTACAAAAAACAGTCCGACATACTGGAGGAACTAGTAGCGCAACGAACCTTTGAGTTGAAAGGGGCCAATGACGAACTCCTAGAAATGAACCGAGAACTGAAAAGGTTGAACAAAGAACTGGTATCCTTTACTTTTGCGGCCAGCCACGACCTCCAAGAACCATTGCGCAAGATCCAGATCTTTGTCGGGCGTATTTTGGAGGATGAGGAGAGCGAGGGCCTGAGCGATAAGGGCAAAGGCTATTTCGAACGGATATTGGCAGTGTCGAATCTAATGCGGAAACTGATAGAAGATCTGCTTGATTTTTCCCGTCTGGCCTTGATCGATAGAAAATTTATAACGACCGACATCGATAAGTTGACTGCGAATGTTATAACAGAGCTTGAAACGACCATTGATGAAAAAAAGGCCATAATAGAGTTTAATGGTTTGGGGGCGCTACAGGTGATCCCATTCCAATTCCAACAGCTTATTTTTAACCTAGTCAGCAATGCGCTCAAATTCTCGAGGCCCGATATTCCTCCGTATATTACCATAAAAAGTAAAATAGCCAAGGGCAAAGAGTTCAAAAGTAAAAAACTTGTCCCCAATAAAAAGTACTACCGGATTAGAGTGGGGGACAACGGGATTGGCCTTAGGCCCGAATACGGCGACCAAATATTCGAGTTGTTCAAACGCCTCCATGGAAAAGATGAATACCCTGGAACTGGTATAGGGCTCACTATTGTAAAACGGATTGTAGAAAACCACAATGGGAGTATTACTGTGGAAAGCGAACCAGGTCTAGGGGCAAGGTTTGATATCTATATTCCGGTGGTCCAAGAGACCCCTTGACAACTATTGAACGTTCTACCCACGATACTTTACATCGACCAAAAGAAGGTCGGCAACCTGTCTTCTCTGGCATGTACAGATACAAGGGAGGTATTCCCCGTCCAAGAAACTGACAAGCATCGAATAAGTAGCAAGAGAGGCCTAGAGACCCCTGTAGGGTCCCGTTTAATCCCGTGACTTCCTCGGCGGGGATTATCAAAACAGACCTTTTGAAAGAAGAGAATAAGGTGAAATGGAAATGACCAATAAAACGGCCGTTGCAAGGACCGACCTCAAAATAAAACATTCTCTGTAATTGTTTGTAACTCCGATAATTCACCTTATACGAAAATGGAAAAGTATATTTAATTGACCCTTGCAGTAAACGATTTGGAAACTTTTTGAAAGTCTAAATTAACTGGGGCTAAGTAAACCTCAGAGAATTGGTATTATGTTCAATATAGCGGCGTATTAGTTTTTCAGTATATGCTAACATTATTATTTTCTTTTTTAGATTTTATTTTCAACTACGTCTTTCGCTAAGCTTGTTTTTTTTAACTGGGTGAAAGGTGAAGATATTTTGTAGCCAAAGATTTGTGATTTGCTTGGCCGTATTCAGTGAAAGTTGTCTCCCTGAATATATTTAATTCGAAAAGCACTTTTAATTGATGCATAATGACTTATGTCATTTCTAGTAAAGAAGCTATTGACTAGTTTAGCTGCACCACTAGGTATCTAGGACATTAACAGAACTAAAACAAGAACGGATGAAAGCTAAGGCAATACTTAAAAACTTAAATGGTAACGACGATAAAGATATTATTATTCGAAACCTAAGTCGGATTATGAATTTGAGGGTCACTAATGTCAATATTAAAAAGAAAACGATTTATTTTTTATATTCCACTTCCATCGTTTTTGAGCAAGCCAGACGTGAATTGTGGAGAATAGGGTACCCTGTGGAATCCTGTAAACTTAGCGGATTCGAACCTAATTCCCGTCAAAAGTATGTTGTAGTAAATATGGCATAATCTCATTCGTTTAAACTAATAATCCATGCCGGTGTGGGTATGTAGGTCAATTATTACCAATTTGACAATTTTTCGAGCCATAGTTTTTCTGATTTTTTAAGTTGATTCCACCAAATCTATCCTATAATCCGGATCATCCGTATTGATGATATCGATAAGTGCTTTTGGTGATTTCGATGTAGTTATCTCTTTCTGTACCCATACTGTTTTCCATCCATGTTAAACCATATTGCTACTTTATAATCATTGCCATTCTTTTCCCACTCAATATCATTAGCCTTGGGGTACAATTCTAAAAGACCATATCTAAAGCTTTTTGGCACTTCGTTTGTTTTAAAATCGGTAGTGCGCACTATGACATCTTTGGGATAAAATGCCGTGGCAATGGTCGCAATTCCTTCCGCCAACAATTGGTACATCATTAATATCAATTTCGTTAAAGTGTTTTATATAACGTTTCATTTTTCAGATTTTCAGGGTTTGGGAAACAAATTTCCTAAAATTACCTGTTTTTTGCAATGATGTTGATTAGTCTCTCAAAATAGTTTTTTGCGTTACATCTAAGTTTAAATCCAAATAATTCTACCTATGGCTTGTCCCGATCAACATCAATATTTCAGGATGTAAGGATTTTTTCAAAGAGTTAAAAATGGAATTTAACTGTATCGGTTGTTAGTATAATGCTTGTAACATGATATTGGTCATTTCCTTCTGTCCATCATGTTGATACCTTAGCTCTTTTGAAATACACACAAGTATTGTTCAATGGAGAATGTCATTAAGGTCGCTGATAGTCAATCTTTGCTAGGGAAAGTTATAGCAGTACGCGGTAGCGTGGTGGACATAGAATTCGAGACTAATCTTCCTGCAATTAATATGGTTGTAAAAACGGGAAAGGGTCTGGAAATCATTCTCGAGGTGCATATGCAACTCGATAACAAGCATGTTAGATGCATTGCTTTGACCCCGACCCAAGGTCTGGAAAGAGGTATGAAAGCCATTTCGACCTATGAGCATTTGAAAGTTCCAGTGGGCCCAGAAACATTGGGGCACATGTTTGATGTTTTTGGGAATACCCTCGATGAATTCGAGTTGCCCCAAACAATGCAATGGCGTAGTATTCATAATCCGCCTTTACCGTTAATCCAGCGCTCCACTACTTCGGAGGTTTTTGAAACCGGCATTAAAGCCATCGATGTATTGTTGCCCTTGGAGCGCGGAGGAAAGGCAGGACTTTTTGGGGGTGCCGGAGTTGGTAAGACGGTGTTACTGACGGAGCTTATCCATAATATGGTTAAAAACCACAGTGGGGTCAGCATGTTCTGTGGTATCGGCGAGCGTAGCCGAGAGGGACTGGAACTGTACCACGATATGAAAGAAGCAGGTGTACTACCAGAAATGGTAATGATATTCGGTCAAATGAACGAACTGCCGGGCGCACGATTTCGGGTGGGGCATGCCGCACTTACCATGGCAGAATACTTTCGGGACGATGAGCATAAGGACGTTTTGTTGTTGATAGATAATGTTTTCCGGTTTATACAGGCAGGTATGGAAGTATCCGGATTATTGGGCCAGATGCCATCCAGGCTAGGGTATCAGCCAACGATGGCAACCGAACTATCACAATTACAGGAGCGGATAGCCAATACAAAGACAGGTGCCATCACTTCCATACAGGCAGTATATGTACCTGCAGACGACTTGACAGATCCAGCGGCTGTGCATACGTTCTCCCATTTGTCGGCCACCATAACACTATCGAGAAAAAGAGCAAGCGAAGGTATGTATCCAGCAATTGATCTGTTACAATCGGGTTCTAAAATGGCTTCCCCAACCATCATTGGCGAAAGGCATTACAAAATTGCGCAAAATATAAGGCAAACATTGGCACAATATGAAGAACTCAAAGATATTATTGCCATGTTGGGCTTGGAACAGCTATCACTTGAAGATCAAAAAATAGTTAACCGTTCACGCCGGCTCGAACGTTTTCTAACGCAACCATTTTATACCACAGAACAATTTACACAATACAAAGGGAAAAATGTAAGCCTCAAGGATGCACTTGATGGATGTGAAAGAATATTGAACGATGAATTTAAAGATTATCCCGAAAGTGCTTTTTATATGATCGGGACAATTGATGAAGTTAGGGAGAAAATAGAGGTAAACGGTTAAATAATGGAAAACACATTAATGCATCTTAAAATTTTATTGCCCTACAAAGTTTTTGAGGACCTAAAGAGCGTTAAAAAAATTGTAATCGAAACAAGTGCGGGCTCGTATGGGATTCTACCTCGAAGACTTGATTGCGTAGCGGCCTTATTGCCCGGAATTTTAGAGTATGAAACAGAAAATGAAGGTGTAAAATATATTGCATTGGACGATGGGATAATGATAAAGACTGGTAGCGAGGTATTGATATCTGTGCGGAATGCGATGGGGAATGCACCGCTCGGAAAACTTCGTGCCGTAGTGGAACAGGAAATGATGCAATTGGATGACTTGGAAATAAACGCCCGTAGCGTTATGGCCAAGTTGGAAACCGGTTTTCTGCGCAATTTTCAAAAATTAAGAAAATAACAGTGAAAGAGGGAGAAAAAAATAATAACAAATCTTTCGGGAAAATTGTCGGCGACAAGGAAGAACGAAAATTGCGGGCTCAACGCGACAATAAAAGCGTATGGTCAGGATTGGGATTATTTGGAATGATAGGTTGGTCTATCGTAGTGCCAACCATATTGGGTGCGGCACTGGGTATTTGGCTCGACAAAAAGTATAAAGAAGATTTTTCGTGGACCCTTAGTTTATTGGTGGCTGGGTTGATGATAGGTTGTTTGATTGCGTGGAACTGGGTCCAAAAAGAAAATAAGGAAATACATAAAAAAAACGATGATGGAAATAAGTGAAGTGCTAAATCTACTGCCGGCCTTGTTGGCCGGGATTATTCTTGGAGTCCTGTTTTTCGGAGGGCTTTGGTATACAGTGCGTATAGGGTTACACTCAAAAAGAACCACTTTGATATTCATAGGCAGTTTAATTATAAGAATGGCAGTTGTTGTAATAGGGTTTTATTATGTGGGTGCAGATAGTTGGCAAAAAATGCTGGCTTGCCTCGGAGGTTTTCTAATAGCGAGAATTCTGATTACCCGCATCACAAAATATGACAAGCAGTCAAAGCCTACATTTATAAAAGAAGCAAGCAATGAGAATTAGTCCTGACCAAATGATTTTCTGGGAGTATGGATCTATTAATTTAAATCTTACGATCGTTACTACATGGGTATTGATGATTCTGTTGGCTATGGGTGCAAGGCTTATAACCCGCAATTTAAAATCGGAAATTAAATCTACCCGCTGGCAAAATGTTTTGGAAATGCTGGTAATTATGATACGCGATCAAATAAAGGAAGTAGGATTGAACAAGCCGGAAAAATATATGGCTTTTATAGGGACCCTCTTCCTTTTTATCGCCGTTTCCAATCTACTGATGATAGTGCCTTGGTACGAGCCGCCTACAGCCTCCCTCTCTACCACAGTGGCATTGGCTATTTGCGTGTTCATTGCGGTGCCAGTCTTTGGAATTGCCGAGGGCGGAATAAAGGGATACCTTCGATCGTATTTACAACCAAATTTCATCATGCTACCATTTAATATTATTAGTGAGCTTTCACGGACTCTTGCCTTGGCAATCAGATTGTTTGGGAATATAATGAGTGGTGGGTTGATTGCCTCGGTACTACTTTCCATTGCGCCATTTTTATTTCCGATAATAATGAGCGCTTTGGGCATGCTTACCGGAATGATACAGGCGTACATTTTTGCCATATTAGCAACAGTTTATATAGCTGCTGCTACAAAGGATGTTAAAGTAAAAAATGATAAAAATTTAAAAATAGTACAACATGGATAACATAACTATCATCGCAGTAACATCAATAATTACTGCTGGTTTCACAACAGGTATTGGGACTATGATGCCTGCAATAGGAGAAGGAAGAGCTGTTTCCAAGGCATTGGATTCCATTGCACAACAACCAGATGCCGCACCAACAATTACCAGAACATTATTTGTGGGCTTGGCCATGATAGAATCAACGGCCATTTATTGTTTCGTGCTTTCTATGATTCTCATTTTTGCAAATCCGTTCTGGAATCATTTTCTAGGGTAAAAAGCAGTAAGAATTTAGTACAAAGAAAAGGCTGGAAGTAGGTACCTATAATGGTTTGGGTATAATGGTAATGACCGGGATCGTATAAGGATTGGATGTGCCAAATCCAATTACTCTATACTTTGTACTAAATACCAAACAACACATTACTAATAAAATAACAATGGAAATTAACTGGTTTACGGTAATAGCGCAAATAGTCAATTTTCTCATTCTCGTTTGGCTGCTGAAACGTTTTTTGTACCAGCCCGTATTGAACGCTATTGACGAGAGAGAAAAGAAGATAGCCTCACAACTTGACGATGCCGAGGCAAAAAAAGCTGAGTCTGAAAAAGAGCATAAAGTGTTTCGTCAAAAAAATGAAGTTTTTGATAAAGAGCGTGCTGCAAAAATGGATGAAGCCCAAGAACAGGTGAATTCAGAAAAACAACGTCTTTTCGAGGAAGTACGAAAGGAATCAACCCTATTGCGTTCAAAATACGAAACTTCATTAAAGCAGCAAGAACAGGAAATAACGGACAGGCTTAAGCGAAAAACTAAGGAGGAGGTTTTTGCTATTGCAGGAAAAGCACTTTCTGATCTCGCCAATGCTAATCTTGAGGAACAGGTTATAAAAGTTTTTATTAAAAAAATTAAGGATCTGGATGAGGGGAATATCGCTAAACTGAAAAATGCTTTCGACAATGACAAAGCAATTACTATTAAAAGTGCTTTTGAACCATCAGCTACTTCAAAACAAGAACTGGAAAAAACCATTGAAAAGATAACCCGAAAGAAAAATAATTTCAAATATCTACTAGCACCAGAAGTAGTTGGTGGAATTGAAATTTACACTGAAAGCTATCAGTTGTCATGGAATATAGAATCGTATCTCGATTCGTTAAAAAAGGATAGTATCTTAAAGGAGTAAGAAAATGCGATCGACAGATTTAGACCAAATTATAGATGATACGTTTAGGGAAATAAGCCACAGTAGACAAAATTTCGGCCCCTCTATCCAGTTTCGTGAAATGGGAGTAGTGAAAAATGTCTCTGCAGGTATTGCCGCTGTAACTGGTCTGCCAGGAACAGGATTTGAAGAACTGTTGCAGTTTCCAAACAATTTATACGGCATGGCATTTAATTTGGATAGCGATGAAATAGGCGTTGTTCTTTTGGGCAGGAACGATCAACTCCAGGCAGGGGACACTGTTTTAAGAACTCATCGGGTTGCTGATATTCCGGTAGGCGATGGACTCATCGGAAGAGTTATTGATTCCCTCGGAAACCCAGTGGACGACAAAGGTCCTATTTCATTTCAACAACGGTTACCTATTGAACGATCTGCGCCACCTATTATGAGCCGTGAGGCCGTGAATGTTCCTTTGCAAACTGGTATAAAAGTGATAGATGCGATAATTCCTATTGGCCGTGGCCAACGCGAATTGATCCTTGGTGACCGTCAAACAGGGAAAACATCTATTGCCATTGACACTATTCTCAATCAGCACGATAAAAACGTATTGTGTGTTTACTGTGCTATCGGGCAGCGTACGGCCGCGGTTGCCAAAGTAGTTTCAGAGCTTAGAGATAAAGGCGCAATGGATTATACTACCGTTGTGGTTACGGAAGGCAACAGTTCCCCTGGCTTACAATATATTACCCCTTATGCGGCCACAAGTATCGCCGAATACTTTATGGAGCAGGGACGCGATGTGCTGATCGTCTATGACGACCTTACCAATCATGCAAGGGCATATCGCGAGCTTTCACTTTTATTGAGAAGGCCGCCGGGAAGGGAAGCATTTCCAGGCGATATATTTTACATTCATTCGCGCTTGTTGGAAAGGGCTACCCATTTAAATGAAGCCCATGGCGGTGGATCGTTGACAGCATTGCCTATTGTAGAAACGGAGGCCCAGGATATTTCGGCTTATATTCCCACGAACTTAATCTCGATTACTGATGGGCAGCTATATCTTTCGCCCAAATTGTTCGAATTGGGTCTGCTACCGGCAGTGGATATTGGGAAATCCGTTTCCAGGGTTGGAGGAAAGGCACAATTGAAGGCATACCGGAAAATTTCAGGAAATCTAAAACTGGCTTATGCCCAATCTGAGGAGTTGGAAGCATTTGCACGTTTTGGTACGCGCCTCGACGATGATACGGAAAAAGCAATAGAGCATGGAAAAAGAATACGTATGCTTTTCAAGCAGCCAGAAATGGAGCCGGTTTCCGTAGTTGAACAGCTGCTTGTTCTGGTGGCATTGGCAAAGGGTCTTTTTGATACCGTACCGCTCCATAAAATAACGGAAGCGGAAATGATGGTACGAAAAAAATCCTCAGAATTACCTGATGGCATGTTACAGAGGATCCGTTCCTCCGAACCTTTGAACGAAGATGATGAAGAAACCATCATAAACTTGGTAATGGAAGAACTTCTGAAAATTTCGAATACCCCTGAAACCGATAACAATGAGTAATACTTTGATCAGTTTTCGAAGAAGAAAACAAAGCGCAGGAGATATGGCGTCAGTAGTACGCGCCATGAAAGCTATGGCAACTTCCAATATTACGCAGTATGAAATGGCGGTACAGTCTTTACAGGAGTATTACCGTACCATTTCCCTCGGTCTCTATGCTAGTTTTAGGGGTGAAAGGATTTCAGTGAATCCAAACGAAGGGAATAAAACCAATCAGCGAACAGTTGCCGTTATTTTCGGGTCGGACCAAGGACTCGTGGGACGCTTCAACGATACCATAACCGACTTTGCTCAGGGAATAATAAAAGAAATTCCAGGGCAAATAGAAACCTGGGCGGTTGGCGAAAGAGCCTATTCATTGCTTGTGGAACAGGACCGTACGCCTTCACGGCTTTTTAATGTCCCCAATTCCATTTCCGCGATCACACCATTAGTAAATCATATTTTAATCAAGAGCGAAGAATATAGACAAAAAAACCAGTATTATAGCTTCCATGTTTTTTACAACAGCCCGTTGACGGGTGTGGGCTATCAACAAGAAAGCCGACAATTGTTTCCGCCAGACGAAAAATGGTACGCGGAAGTATCCAAAATAAAATGGCCTTCACAAAATTTACCACAGGTAATTGGAGGTGTTGAAAGTACCTTGCGGGCCTTGATCAGGGAATATCTCTTTGTTTCCTTATATAAGGCCAGTGCTGAATCATTGGCTGCCGAAAATACAAGTAGGCTGGAAGCCATGGAGCGTGCCGAAAAAAACATAGAAGAGATGCTCGTTGATTTAAACCTAGGTTACAACAGACTTAGACAAAGCTCTATCGATGAGGAGCTTTTTGATGTAATCGCCGGCTTTGAAGCGTTGAAGAAAACTGGACCTTAGGTCATTTGGTGGTTGCATTAGGTATGGCCTCAGGCCTCCCGTCGTTTCCCGATAATTTCAAGTATTTCTATCCGATAAACGATAGGTGTGGCCCTATCATATAATTTGCTCGAAAACTCATTGATAAATTCCACCTGTTTGCCTTCCTTTCTGTTGATGATACTTTTTACAACTTGGGCAAATTGTTAAGCAACACGAAATTATTGGTACGGTGGGTAGTACAGGAAATTCTACAGGGTACCATTTACACTATGAGATATTGAAGAATAGGAACAAAATAGACCCAAAACCTTCGTTCAATCTAAAGAAGGATGTTTATACACATTTAATCGAAGCGAACGTAGTGAAAGGGGGAGGGGATTAAGAAAAATAAGTGGTATAAAGTATTGGTCTAGTGGAGGTGGTAGTTGATGAGTAGTCTGATGTGCTTGTATATGAATTTATAGCATGTCTCGTCACTAATATTTAGAAAGCCAAAACCAACAATGGCAGATGCACTTCTTAACCAATGTTTTTTAAATAATGGTTGATAATTTATTTCTCGTTTTCTATTTATTATCTATAACAGATGTCGGTCTCGACGAGCATGTTTGAATGTTGATTTAAAGAAATAAATTTAAGCTCTTTGTAAAAGTTGTTGTGTAGCAAATCCATCGCAAAAAGGGATTAGGATGCGAGATTACGTTACATATCCAAAGAATAATTAATTATTTTAAAAGAAATTTAGTCTTCCTAATGATTAATAGCAATGCAAATTCTTCCTGTTTTGCCTAAAGATTTCTATGGCACAGCACAAAATAAATTTTATTTTTTCTATAAATGAAATCCAAAACAATAGCGATATGCCTTTTGTAGTGATTGTGTCAACGTTAAATTTGACCTCAAAAATGTTGTACCTATGTTGTACCCAACAAAAAACCCAGAAGATAAATCTCCTGGGTTCCCTTTGTTTACTGGTAGCGAGAACGAGAGTTGAACTCGTGACCTCCGGGTTATGAATTCCTTTAGGGCATCATTAAACTCAATGATACTGGGATACCCGCTGCTATTTTATGAAATCGTGTTCCAAAACCTGTTCAGTTTTGTGTTCACTATGTTAGTAATTGTTTTAAGCAAATTAACTTAATTTTTAGGAATAAACTACCATGGAAGAATATAATTTATTTGTAGGATTCATTTTGACCAAGGGATTTGCAAAGGACTGGACTGGAAATTACTTCAGATAAATGATGGGGCGTCTATCAGCTGGTGGTTAGCCCGTCAAAATGGAAGGAATTATTGTCGTTTACGGATCAACCATATGAACTACTTGCAAACCGCGAGGCAGAAGCACTATGTCCTTAATGTAAATGATTAACTAAAAGGTGGCAGGAATGTCCACCTAGTTGATGAAAAAGTTAGATTGAAGTGACTAAAAAAGTTATACTTCAGAAACTAACGCAAAATTACGGCTGGTCTGCCAATACAGAAATCGGAAATAACTACTAGAAGAAGCGATTTCCCGTTAGAAGAAAACGGATCCGTCAACAAGATATTCAGCTCTGGTCAATCGGCGGGTCGAATACTTCTTAGTTATTAGCATACGTTATGCTATAGGTTTGTCTTTGTCATCGTATTGATAAAATGTTCTTCCTGGGTTTGTTTTTTGTTTATTCGGAAGTATGTTTATTTTATACAAGTCTGAAGAAGGTCTTGCATAAAGAATTTTTACTTCAGTATTATTTTTATTATTGTAATCTTGAATCATTTTTTCAACTAAGGTTATATTTTTATGCCTAAATCCAACTATAATAGCTTTTAATGAATTAACATTAAATTTGTGAGCACTTTCTTCTGATTTTATAATATAGCGATATTCTTTTTCGTACGCCCAGTTTTCCGATTTAGTACATATTATAGATTCAATTTGAGGTTTTAGCATTGAAAATGAGGTTATTTCTTCAAAAAAAATAATATTCGCAATTTCATTAGAATACACTACTTTTTTAAATTGATATTGTTGAATATTAAATAATTTACTATTGTCATAACAATAGCAAATGCCTTCGTGTTTTTTAGAATAATGAGACCACATCAATGGTTCATACGGGTTTTTAGAAAAGCAACTAACCTTTAAGTCATTAAGGTATTTATCTATTTTTCCTCGAATTTTAGAAATCAAGATATTGACAGGATTGCTGTGTACGTCTTGTAAATATTGAGAGATTGTGTTCCTTTTTTTGACAAAATGGGAATATGAATAATGTGACTCAAAAGGATCATTAAAATCTTTTAAAGAACTAAACCCAATAGTATTATTAGTTAAAACTTGATTTAAATATTCGGGTGGTCCATATTGAAAAATATCTTTGTATTCATCAAACATTAGTAGAATAGGTTTATCATTTTTTTCTGTTAGAATCAAAATTAATGCCAACGTTTGGTGCATGAAACGTAGTGTATAAATTTACAATAACTTTCGGATTGGCACTTAGCCAAATCTTTGATTTGGAACCACTTTTTCAATATTACGGCCAAATCAAAGATTTGGCGGTCTTGACAAATATACACAAACCTCTCGTAAAGCCTATATTAGCTATGTTTTATATGCGTTATGTGTGCCCATCATGGGCATCTTTATCATATCTAAGATATAGTGCACTCCGTCATTGGATGGCGGAGCCATCCATTCGATTATGCCTAGTTTTTCTTTATGTCCGCTAAAGTTTCTGCCAGTTCCAAATTGTCAAGCTTTATATTTTCAATTAATTTGTCAAAATTAACTTGTGTTTGTGTGTTCGTATTTAGGTCTGTGGTGTCGCTTGGTGGTTTTGGTGTAATTGAATTTCTAATAGATTTAATTAATCCAAGTTTGTCTATCGGGTCGATAATTTCCTTTAGTTTAAAAGCTATTAGATTATTATAATCCCTGTCATACAGTGTCTTAGTGCTTTCTAGCTCTTGGATGCGTCTAAATATAGAATCAGGATCAAGTTGTTCAACTGTTAAGTTTTGATTTGTTTCTGCTGCTAATCTAATGTCAGAAATATATTTGTCAACCCCTGCTTGGCCAGCATTTGTCAATGAGGCCCCAATTTCTTCAAGTATATCCAATGCGGTTTTTTGACAGACAATTTCAATCATTGTTCCGTTAACTCGCGGATCAATATAAATATGGCAAATTTCGTGTGCCATTTGGTAAATAATTTGATAAGGAAAAATTCCTTCGATACATAGACCGATTTCATATTTGCCTTGTTTTAATGGCCAATAAACAATCGGTCCTTGTTTACAGTCATAAATCAACACTATTGCTTTCACACCTAATGGCGGTTGATATCCTATCCGCTGTGAAATATGACTTAGTGTTAAAGAGAAAATTCTCTCAACATATTCAGAGATACCTTTGTCTAAATGTGATTTGTTTTCAATTATCCACGTCATAACTTGGGCATAATGTTTAGTATAAAATCAGTAGGGAGGTATATAAGCAATTACCGTTCGGATTATTCACAAGCAAAATCTTTTGCATTTTGTTTTATCTTATTTTTTTAAAAGCCAAATCAAAAGATTTGACGACCTCGAAAATATGCCAGAACATTGAGTTTAGCACTTACTTGCCCTGTTTTGTTTTATACAGTGTAGATGCAGTTTTTATTTCCATTCTCCGTTTTCGTCATTCCATTCAAATATAAACATCAGCTGTTCTATTTCATAAATAACTTTGTCTAATGTTCTAGCTCCTTTTGAATAATGTTCAAGTTTACTTTCCACTAACGAGTGCCAAGTTGCTTCATTTGATATTAATTCGTGAGCAATATAGTTTCTCGCATCCTTCACTGAGTTGGCAAACAAGAAGAAATCTTCTCTCATTCCTACTTGTTTAATTTATTCAAAGTTCTCCCCAATGGCCATTTTTCAATATTGTTGAACTCTTCTCTGAAATCTTTGACTAATAATTGTTTTAATTGCATCTCAAGAATTTGAGCAACTCCCATATACATAGAGTATTTTTCTAGAAGGTTTAGATTTTCATATTTTTTAATTCCAGCGTGTATCCCTTCTCTAATGTCTTTTTGGTCAAGACCGTCAACTTCTTTTTCCATAATAAATTTTCACATTCTGGTCCAACCAGAAGCGCAGTTGAATAAAAGTTTAAATAGTGCTTTATTTTAATACTTGTAGTATAACATAAAACAGGGATGAAATAATATTTCAATTTTATTAAAAATAACTCTGAAGAAATATTTAGGATGAAGCAACAAATATATATACATTTAACCTTTGAAGGACAAGTCATAAATAGGTTAATTATGGGAACGACTAAAAGCCTAAAAGTAAAAGACGATTATTCACTTTATAATAGGTTGCTTGAAGAGAGAAAATCTGTATTTAAAGAGGTAATAGAGGTTAATAAGGTTGGTAATAATGCTAACACATTAAGTCAAATAGAAGATGTAAAACAAGAAGTGTTATCTGAAGATGTAATTTTAATTGTTGATGTCAAACTAAACAATCACAATTTCTTTCAGTTTAAGTTACGTTGTAAAGACTATATACCTAATCCTTTTTTTCGTTTTGATAGTGATGGTGAAACACATAGAAATCGCATAGAAGGTATTCCTTTTGAAGAGCAAGCTGTTACGCCACCGCACTTTCATAAATTCAATGAAAACGGTATTGAGATAGCTTATAAAACAGATAAATTATTAGATAAAAAAGAAAGTAAAGCGTTAGAAGATATAAACTTATGTATTATACATTTTTTTCACGAATCTAATACGAGATTAAAGGAAGATGAATTTCCAGAAATTAAAATATTGTCTAATTCATTAGGTCTTTCATTTAAAAGTGATGACCCAAATGAGAATATGGTATACGAATGAATATAGAAGAAATTTTTTCCGATATTAAGAATAGTTTCTCTGGTATTTGGTCAACAAGACAGCGTGGTAAATCTTTAGAAATCATAACGCCTTATGCTACAACAAATAATCGTTTTGTATCAGTATTTCTATTACAGAGAGATGGTGGTTTTGTAATTACAGATGGTGGTTGGATTAACTCTGGTATGTATGATAATAACCCATCAAATGATGAATCTTGCTTTCATAAAGTATTATTTCATTTTCAAAATGCTTATGATATAAAAGAGACAAATATTAAAAGTAAATCTAATGATAGTGTAATCCAATATTATGTAAAGGCCACAAATCAAATTGATATTGCTTCTAAAATATTTGATTTAGCAACCTTTATACAAAACATAGCGAGTGTCTCTCAAATTGCATTTGAAGATAAAGAGGAAAAGGAAACAAAAGCAAGATTTGTTTCTTTAGCAAACGATTATATAAAGTCTATTGTAACACCAGAACAAATAAGGTTCAATAGTTACTTAAATGCTGAAAAAAAGGAGATAAAATTCAATGCAATGTATTATCGTAGTCAGAACGAAATAACATTAATTAACTATGTTACAGGTAGTACGGTTTCATATTTTTCTAATAGTATTTTCAAGGCGAATACGTTGTTTGAAATGGCAGACGAATCAATATATAGAAAACACGTTAGTAAGAAGATTGCTATTGTAGATACTAATGCTACAGGTTTTGTAAAAGATAAAATTGCTCATTATTTAATTCATTTACAAAAGCATACCGGTACTCAAACATTAGAATGGGTAAACCGAGATAAATTAGCTTCAATACTTTAAAATAAAAGTTATGTCAAGTCTTAATATAATTTCATTAGGTAAAAGACTCAAGGAATTAAGAGAGTCCAAAGGATTTATGCAGCGAGAGGTAGGTGCAATTATAGATGTAGATGGTGCATTTATAAGTAAAATAGAAAGTAGCGAAAAACCTATAAATAGAAATCATTTAAAAAAACTTAGCACTTTTTTTCAAATAGATGAAAAAGAGCTGCAAGTGCTATGGTTAGCCGATAAGGTAAATAACGTTTTAAAAGACGAACCATATAAAAAACAAGTAATACAATTAATCAATAACGATAATTTATAATATCAATTAATAAATGTCAGAAGACCATAAAAAACAATTAGAACAACAACTCTGGAATATTGCCAATACTTTACGTGGTAAAATGAATGCAGATGAGTTTCGTGATTATATATTAGGCTTTATTTTCTACAAATACTTAGCCGAGAAAATGGAAATATATGCCAACAAAATCCTTAAAGAAGGTGGCGATACATTTTTATTTTCTGAAATAGACGAAAACACAGAAACAGGAAAAGAATACATAGAGGCTATAAAAGAAGAATCTTTAGAGAAATTGGGTTACTTCTTAAAACCATCAGAATTATTCTCTGCGATTTCTAAACGTGGTAATCATAATGAAGATGAAAAAGAAAGTGATGCAGTAGCAGAAGATACTTCTGAAACTTACAATACAAAAGACAACTTCATATTAGAAGACCTACAAAAAATCCTAAACAATATCCAAAACAGTACAATGGGTACGGATAGTGAAGAAGATTTTGAAGACCTTTTCGAGGATATGGATTTAAACTCTACTAAGTTAGGGAAAAAGCCAGAGGACAGAAACGAGATTATTGCTAAAGTATTGGCACACTTAGATAAAATAGATTTTAAGTTAGAAAATACCGAGTTAGATGTATTGGGTGATGCCTATGAGTATCTAATTGGGAAGTTTGCAAGTGGTGCAGGTAAAAAAGCAGGTGAATTTTACACGCCACAAGAGGTGAGTATGGTGTTAGCAAAGTTGGTAACAACAGGTAAAAAGAAACTAAAATCTGTATATGACCCAACGTGTGGTAGTGGTTCGTTGCTTTTACGTGTAGCTAAAGAAGTAGAAGAAGTAAATAACTTTTATGGACAAGAATTAAACCGTACAACGTACAATTTAGCACGTATGAATATGATATTGCACGGTGTGCATTATCGTAAGTTTGATATTAAGCAAGAAGATACTTTAGAACATCCGCAACATTTAGAACATCGTTTTGAAGCTATCGTAGCTAATCCACCATTTTCTGCAAGATGGAGTGCTAATCAGCTCTTTATGAGCGATGATAGATTTAGTCAATACGGTAAATTAGCACCAGCAGGTAAAGCAGATTTTGCTTTTGTACAACATATGGTACATCATTTAGCAGAAAATGGTACTATGGCATTAGTTTTGCCTCACGGTGCTTTATTTAGAGCTGGTGCAGAATATTTAATAAGAAAGTATTTAATTGAAGAAAAAAACTTTTTAGATGCTGTTATTGGATTACCTGCAAATATTTTTTATGGTACAGGAATACCTACTTGTATCTTAGTGTTTAAGAAGTGTCGTGAGAATCCAAATAATGTACTATTTATTGATTCGAGTGATTTTTATGAAAGAGGAACTCAAAATACATTAAGAGACTCTGATATTGGAAAAATAGTATCCACCTACAGAGAAAGATTAGCTGAAGATAGATATAGTTATTTAGCACCTTTATCTGAAATAAAGCAAAATGACTACAGTCTAAACATTCCACGATACGTTGACACTTTTGTGGCAGAAGAACCGATAGATATAAATCCAATTTCAGAAAAACTAAAGCAACTAAATATTGATATTAATAAAGTTGATAATAAGATAGCTGAATTTTGTGATGAATTAAATATTAAAACACCATTTTAAATGAAGAAACCTACTCAAAAAGTACCTCAAATTAGGTTTCCGGAGTTTAGTGATAAATGGGAGCTTACTTGTTTAAATGAAATATTAGAAGAGTCCAAGGTTAAGAATAAAGACTTAAAGTATACTAAATCAGATGTTCTTTCAGTATCAGGTGATTATGGTGTGGTGAATCAAATAGAGCATTTAGGGCGTTCATATGCAGGTGCTTCTGTTCATAACTATGGTCTGGTAGAGGTTGGAGATATAGTATATACCAAAAGTCCTTTAAAAGGTAATCCATTCGGTATTATTAAAGTTAATAAAAATAAACCAGGTATTGTTTCGACCTTATATGCAATATATAAAACTAAAAATAATAAATTAGATGAGTGTTTTATTGATTATTATTTTTCTTTAGAAGATAACACAAATAGGTATTTGCGTCCATTAGTACGTAAAGGGGCGAAAAACGATATGAAAATAAATAACGATTATGTATTAAGTGAATCTATATATATTCCTCAAACTAAAGAACAGATTAAGATAAGTCAATTTTTAGAGTTAATTGACAAAAAATTAATTTTACTTGACGTGAAATTAAATGACCTTATAGAGTACAAAAAAGGATTGCTTCAAAATGTGTTTTCTCAAGTAGTTAGATTTAAAAATGATAATGGAACTAAATTTCCTGATTGGGAAGAATTATTAGCAGGTAAAGTTTTTAAGAGTGTTTCTAATAAAGAGCATAATGGAGATTTAACTGTTTTAGCAGCTACTCAAGAAAATGGGATGGTTCCAAGAGCATCCATTGGTATTGAAATAAAATCATCTGAAAAAAGTATTAAGTCTTATAAAATTGTAGAAAAGGGAGACTTCGTTATAAGTCTAAGGTCTTTTCAAGGGGGTATCGAGTACTCTAATTATTATGGTATTTGTAGTCCGGCATATACTATACTTAAACCAAAAATAAAAATCAATCATATTTTCTTTAAATTCTATTTTAAAAAAGAATCATTCATCGAGAGATTGAGTAAAACTGTTGTAGGTATAAGAGATGGGAAGCAAATTTCCTACTCTGCTTTTGCTGGTTTAAAGTTGCAATTGCCATCATTTGAAGAACAATGTAGGATTGCTGATTTAATCACGAATATAGATTCCCAAATAAAAAATACTGAAGAACAGTTGAACAATACCAAAGAATATAAGAAGGCATTATTACAAAAGATGTTTTGCAATTAATATGAGTACACAACCAGAACAAGTATTAGAAAATCAATTAATAGAGCAATTATCAAATCAAGGGTATTCAAAGGTGAGTATTCCAGATGAAGAAACTTTATTAGCTAATTTAAAAACACAATTAGAAAAGCATAATAATATAACGTTTACTGCTAAAGAATTTGAGCGTGTATTAAACATACTAAGCAAAGGTTCTGTATTCGAGAAAGCTAAAACACTAAGAGAAAAACAACATATTGTTAGAGATAATGGAGATAACTTATATTTCGAGTTTTTAAATACCGAGCATTGGTGTCAAAACCAATATCAAGTAACTAATCAAGTCACTATTGAGGGTAGTTATAAGAATCGTTATGATGTTACTTTATTGGTTAATGGTTTGCCATTAGTGCAAATAGAATTAAAGCGTAGAGGCTTAGAAATGAAAGAAGCCTTTAATCAAATAAACCGTTATCAAAGACATTCGTTTGGTGCTAAATCTGCCTTATTTCAATACGTACAAATATTTGTAATTAGTAACGGTGTAAATACCAAATACTATGCAAATAATAGACATCAATCTTTCAAACAAACATTCTTCTGGGCAGATAAAGAAAATAAGCGTTTAACCAATATTTTAAATGGGTTTACAAGTGAGTTTTTAGAGCCTTGTCATATCTCTAAAATGATATGTAAATACATTGTATTAAACGAAACGCATAAAATATTAATGGTATTGAGACCGTATCAATATTATGCAGTAGAAAACATAATAGATAAAGTCAAAAATAGTACACATAACGGTTATATATGGCATACCACAGGTTCAGGTAAAACGCTTACTTCTTTTAAAGCAAGTCAAATTATTATGAAAATGCCACAAGTTAAAAAAGTGGTATTTGTAGTAGACAGAAAAGATTTGGATTACCAAACTACCAAAGAATTTAATAGTTTCTCTAAAGGCAGTATAGATGGTACAGATAATACAAAAGCATTAGTAAAACAGTTTAGTGATGATACTAAGATTATCGTTACCACCATTCAGAAATTAAATACAGCGATAAGTAAAAAGAACTATTTAGCGAAGATGGAGAAAATGAAAGATGAACGTATCGTCTTTATTTTTGATGAATGTCATCGTAGTCAGTTTGGAGAAACACACAACCGCATAAAAGCGTTCTTCAATAACTTTCAGATGTTTGGTTTTACCGGCACACCAATATTTGCAGACAATGCAGTTAAAAACGAATTAGGAAAACGAACTACTAAAGAATTGTTTGGTGATTGCTTACATAAGTACGTAATAACCGATGCTATTAAAGATGAAAATGTATTAAAGTTTGCTGTAGAATATGTTGGTAAATACAAACAAAAAGAATCAGCTACAGAAATAGATATTGAAGTAGAAGACATTGATCGTAAAGAGTTAATGGAATCGCCAAAACGTTTAGAGAAAATAGCAGATTATATTATAGCAAATCACAACCGAAAAACACATAACAAAGAATTTACAGGAATGTTTTGTGTGGGTAGTACAGATATGTTGGTCAATTATTATGATATTCTACAACGTAAACAAGAAGCTGGAGAACATAATCTTAAAATAGCAACTATATTCAGTTACGTAGCTAATGAAGACGATGCAGATGCAAACGGCTATATTCCTGAAGAAGTAGCAATAGCTGCTGAACCTAATGCTGAATATGATTTAAACCCACATAAAAGAGATAAATTAGAAAGTTATATAGGGCATTATAACGAAATGTTTGGTTCTAATTTCAGTAACAAAGACAGTCAGTCTTTTTATAATTATTACAACGATATATCAAAGAAAGTAAAAGAACGTAAAATTGATATTCTATTAGTCGTTAATATGTTTTTAACAGGTTTTGATAGTCCATCATTAAATACTTTATATGTAGATAAGAATTTAAAATACCACGGATTAATACAGGCATATTCAAGAACAAATAGAATTATAAACGAACAGAAATCACAAGGTAATATTGTAGTATTTCGTAATCTTAAAAAAGTAACAGATCAAGCAATAACACTCTTTAGTAATAAAGAAGCTATAGATGTTATTATAATGAAGCCTTATGAGGAATACACACAAAAATTTGATGAAGCTTTTACAAATCTTATTGAGTTAGTTCCTACTGTAGATAGCGTTAATGATTTAGTAAGTGAAGAAGATGAATTAGAGTTTATCAAAGCATTTAGAGAGTTAATGCGTTTAAAAAACACAATGACAACCTTTGCTAATTTCGATTGGGAAGATTTAGCAATGGCAGAACAACTGTTTAATGATTATAGAAGTAAGTATTTAGATTTATGGCAAAAAACCAAGCACGATAATGCAAAAGAGAAAGTATCAATACTTGATGATGTAGATTTTGAATTAGAATTAATTCATAGTGATGTAATCAATGTAACTTATATTCTAAAACTATTAGCATCTTTAAAAGATGTTAAGAAAGAAGAGCAAGAAGCAAAGAAAAAAGAAGTAGTAGATTTATTAACAGGAGAAGCTAATTTAAGAAGTAAGCGAGTGTTAATAGAAAAGTTTATAGAAGATAATTTACCTGAAATAGACGATTCTGAAACCATACCACAAGAGTTTGAAAAGTTCTGGTCAGAAGAACAACAAAAAGCGTTTGAAGTCTTTGTGAAAGAAGAGAATCTATCCTCAGAAAAAACACAAAAACTAATTGAAGATTATCTATATGCAGAAAGAGAACCGTTACGTGATGAATTATTAGATTTAATAAAAGGTGTTAAGCCTAATGTTTTAAAACGTAAATCAATAGGCGATAGAATCTTAAATAAAGTAGTAAACTTTGTAGATACTTTTATCAATGGAATGGATAGTTAAATTAGTGTTTATTTTATATGCTTGTGACAAATCATATTTTAAAACTTTTTGTGATTAATAAAACTAAAATTAATTGAAATACAAACAACTGATAATCAGTTAAATAAGATTTTAGATAGCATTGTTATTAAAATTTAAGCTTGCCTATAAAAAGTATTAATTAAATAATATAAGTGCAGTGTGACATTTACTATGACTAACTTAAATAAATATGATGAATCTTATTCTGCAAAATCTTCAAGATAAGAGTATAAAAGTGAGTAGTTAATTATGCCAACTTCTTGAAGATTCATTTCAAGTAACAAAAGAGCTTCAGAACTTAATAAACTTGATTTTAAGGCCTCCAGAATTTAGCTGTACCGTCAAGTTGACAAAATAAGAAAGACCTGATAAGGGCTTAAAGAGTTCGGTTTTCATGAATTTATGGGCTTGTGCAACGATTACCGGTGTTGAACGAAAACATATACGTGGATTAGTAGGAGCAAGAAAAAAGGAGACCAGGTTACGAATGAACCGCCCCATAATCACCCGCCTGCAACATACCTGGATATTCTGGTGATGTTGGTTCTTCCTCATATTTGGGGAAACATTAACCAGTTTGAGATAGTATCACCTTCTTTCGCAATAGGTCAAAGCAAGCCCTGCCATACATTTGTCTTTTTATACTCTTTATCCGGTTTACATGGCCTTCTACAGCACCATTGCTCCAAGATGGATATTCTGGTGATGTTGACCCCCTATTCTGGCCATACTGACCCCCCTAAGGATTTTGGTCAAAAAGATAAGTTAATGACAATATTACAGTTTTTTTCTTAGACTTTCTCCCTTTAATTCTATCCGGTGAGAGGTGTGTACCAGTCGGTCCAATATCGCGTCAGCGATGCTTGCTTCTCCAATAATATCGTACCAGCTTCCCACAGGAAGTTGACTTGCAATAATGGTAGATGATCTTCCATGCCGGTCCTCAATGATCTCCATCAGGTCCATTTGCTGTTTTCTATCCAAGTGAGCCAGTCCAAAGTCATCCAGGATTAGCAGTTTCGCCTTCGCCAACTTAGCAAAGAATTTTAGGAAGCTTCCATCAATTCGGGTCATTTTGGTGGTCATCATTAGTTTTTGGGTGTTGTAATACAACACTCTATGCCCTTGACTACATGCTTGGTGTCCTAAGGCCGAGGCTAGAAAACTCTTCCCGCAACCCGTAGCCCCGGTCAATAGGATCGATTCCCCTTTTTCAAGATAGGAGCCACTGACGAGTTCCGTGATCTGAGCTTTATTGATTCCTCTTGAGGAATCTAGGTTCAGCTCTTCCACGCTGGCCTGATATCTTGGATATACTGGAGCATGCTGACCCCTCTAAAGCCTAATCAATAAGTAACTGCCGTTCTGGCGGATGCTGACCCCCCTTTGAAAAATAAGATAGCTAGATTTTTAAATTATTCTGGAGCATGTTGACCCCTCTGGATGATTTATTTGGGAGCATGCTGACCCCCCTAGCTATTTTCTTTCTGGTTTTGGTTTATTTGATGAATACCATCAAAAAGATAACCAATGGCCGGAAAATCAAAACCAATGAGTCAAGTAAAACAAATACTTCGCCTGCACTGCCAGGGAAAAGGATTTAAAACTATTGCCAGGACCCTGTCGGTGAGTAAAAACACCGTGAAAGACTATATTCAAAAAGCCAAAGCGACCGATCTCTTAATGGAAGTTTTGTTGGTTTTGGAGGATCCAGTACTAGAAGGAAAATTAAATCCTGGGAACCCTGCCTATAAAGACGAACGGTACGATCGACTTAAGCCCCAATTGGATTATTTCCGTAAGGAACTTAAGAAAACAGGTGTCAATCGACAGGTGTTATGGGATGAATATAGAGCAGGCAACTCAGATCCTTACAGCTACGCCCAGTTCTGTTACCATATCCGGCAATACTTGCGCAGTGGCAAACCATCCATGGTATTGGAGCATAGACCGGGGGATAAACTGTACGTGGATTTTGCCGGCAAACTTTTATGTTATGTTGATAGGCAGACCGGGGAGGAAATTAAAGTCCAGGTCTTTGTGGCCTGCCTACCGTATTCCGACTATTGCTTCGCTATGGCAGTGCCCAGCCAAAAGACGGGAGATTTTATCTACGCCCTAGGCTGTTGTTTAAAAGAGATTGGTGGCGTACCCCAGACCCTGGTGCCGGACAATCTCAAGGCTGCTGTGATCAAAGCGAATCCCTATGAACCGGATATTAATCGTGCTCTGGAGGATTTTGCCAATCACTATGCGACTTCGGTGACCCCTACGCGCCCTAGGAGACCTCAAGATAAGTCGTTGGTGGAGAACCAGGTGAAGCTTATCTATAGCCGGGTATATGCTAAACTCCGCAAGCTTACTTTCTTTGATCTTCCCTCGCTGAACCAGGCCATTGCCCAGAAAGTCAAAGAGCACAACCAGACCCGGATGCAACAAAAAGAGTACTGCAGGGAAGAGAAATTCCTGGCCGATGAAAAACATACCCTTCAGCCCTTACCGGCACAGTCTTTTGAGATCAAGTACTATAGAGAGCACAAGGTGGCCAAGAACAATCATATTTATCTGGGCATGGATAAACACTATTACAGCGTACCCTTCACCTATATCGGAATGAAGGTCAAGGTGATCTACACCCGATCCTTGGTAAAGATCTACCACAAGGCCAATCTAATTGCTACCCATCCCAGGAATCACCGCAAAGGAGGATATACCACCCGAAAAGAACATCTGTGTTCCCACCATCGGTATTACAAAGAGCGAAGTCCTACCTATTACCTGCAGCGTGGCTACAATCATTCCGAGACACTGTATACGTATATGGAGGCCTTGTTCAAACAAGATAAATATCCCGAGCAGCTTTATAAAACCTGTGACGGCATCTTAAACCTGTCCCGTAAGGCAGATCCGAGGTCCTTTACCAAAGCATGCACTATAGCACTGGAACATCAGAATTATTCTTACAAGTTTTTAAAACAAGTCCTAGAGAACCGGATGACCGAATACCCGGAAGAACCTGTGGTTAAATCCCTGCCGACCCATGAAAACATCCGTGGGGCATCATCCTATAAATAAGTAACCCTTTAAATTAACACACATATGAGTACTATTGAAAATCAATTGACACAGCTACGGCTCAATGGCATGCACAGTAGTTGGAAAGCTATGGTAGAAACCCGACAGCACCATGAACTCTCTTTTGGAGAGGGCCTGGAGGTCCTGTTGCAGGCGGAAGCTGAAGACCGCACCCACCGCCGTTTTGAACGCCTGAAAAAAGGGGCACAGTTCAGATATCAGGCCAGCGTGGAAGAGCTGAACCTAGATTCCTCAAGAGGAATCAATAAAGCTCAGATCACGGAACTCGTCAGTGGCTCCTATCTTGAAAAAGGGGAATCGATCCTATTGACCGGGGCTACGGGTTGCGGGAAGAGTTTTCTAGCCTCGGCCTTAGGACACCAAGCATGTAGTCAAGGGCATAGAGTGTTGTATTACAACACCCAAAAACTAATGATGACCACCAAAATGACCCGAATTGATGGAAGCTTCCTAAAATTCTTTGCTAAGTTGGCGAAGGCGAAACTGCTAATCCTGGATGACTTTGGACTGGCTCACTTGGATAGAAAACAGCAAATGGACCTGATGGAGATCATTGAGGACCGGCATGGAAGATCATCTACCATTATTGCAAGTCAACTTCCTGTGGGAAGCTGGTACGATATTATTGGAGAAGCAAGCATCGCTGACGCGATATTGGACCGACTGGTACACACCTCTCACCGGATAGAATTAAAGGGAGAAAGTCTAAGAAAAAAACTGTAATATTGTCATTAACTTATCTTTTTGACCAAAATCCTTAGGGGGGTCAGTATGGCCAGAATAGGGGGTCAACATCACCAGAATATCCATATCTGAACTGTGCCCCTTTTTTCAGGCGTTCAAAACGGCGGTGGGTGCGGTCTTCAGCTTCCGCCTGCAACAGGACCTCCAGGCCCTCTCCAAAAGAGAGTTCATGGTGCTGTCGGGTTTCTACCATAGCTTTCCAACTACTGTGCATGCCATTGAGCCGTAGCTGTGTCAATTGATTTTCAATAGTACTCATATGTGTGTTAATTTAAAGGGTTACTTATTTATAGGATGATGCCCCACGGATGTTTTCATGGGTCGGCAGGGATTTAACCACAGGTTCTTCCGGGTATTCGGTCATCCGGTTCTCTAGGACTTGTTTTAAAAACTTGTAAGAATAATTCTGATGTTCCAGTGCTATAGTGCATGCTTTGGTAAAGGACCTCGGATCTGCCTTACGGGACAGGTTTAAGATGCCGTCACAGGTTTTATAAAGCTGCTCGGGATATTTATCTTGTTTGAACAAGGCCTCCATATACGTATACAGTGTCTCGGAATGATTGTAGCCACGCTGCAGGTAATAGGTAGGACTTCGCTCTTTGTAATACCGATGGTGGGAACACAGATGTTCTTTTCGGGTGGTATATCCTCCTTTGCGGTGATTCCTGGGATGGGTAGCAATTAGATTGGCCTTGTGGTAGATCTTTACCAAGGATCGGGTGTAGATCACCTTGACCTTCATTCCGATATAGGTGAAGGGTACGCTGTAATAGTGTTTATCCATGCCCAGATAAATATGATTGTTCTTGGCCACCTTGTGCTCTCTATAGTACTTGATCTCAAAAGACTGTGCCGGTAAGGGCTGAAGGGTATGTTTTTCATCGGCCAGGAATTTCTCTTCCCTGCAGTACTCTTTTTGTTGCATCCGGGTCTGGTTGTGCTCTTTGACTTTCTGGGCAATGGCCTGGTTCAGCGAGGGAAGATCAAAGAAAGTAAGCTTGCGGAGTTTAGCATATACCCGGCTATAGATAAGCTTCACCTGGTTCTCCACCAACGACTTATCTTGAGGTCTCCTAGGGCGCGTAGGGGTCACCGAAGTCGCATAGTGATTGGCAAAATCCTCCAGAGCACGATTAATATCCGGTTCATAGGGATTCGCTTTGATCACAGCAGCCTTGAGATTGTCCGGCACCAGGGTCTGGGGTACGCCACCAATCTCTTTTAAACAACAGCCTAGGGCGTAGATAAAATCTCCCGTCTTTTGGCTGGGCACTGCCATAGCGAAGCAATAGTCGGAATACGGTAGGCAGGCCACAAAGACCTGGACTTTAATTTCCTCCCCGGTCTGCCTATCAACATAACATAAAAGTTTGCCGGCAAAATCCACGTACAGTTTATCCCCCGGTCTATGCTCCAATACCATGGATGGTTTGCCACTGCGCAAGTATTGCCGGATATGGTAACAGAACTGGGCGTAGCTGTAAGGATCTGAGTTGCCTGCTCTATATTCATCCCATAACACCTGTCGATTGACACCTGTTTTCTTAAGTTCCTTACGGAAATAATCCAATTGGGGCTTAAGTCGATCGTACCGTTCGTCTTTATAGGCAGGGTTCCCAGGATTTAATTTTCCTTCTAGTACTGGATCCTCCAAAACCAACAAAACTTCCATTAAGAGATCGGTCGCTTTGGCTTTTTGAATATAGTCTTTCACGGTGTTTTTACTCACCGACAGGGTCCTGGCAATAGTTTTAAATCCTTTTCCCTGGCAGTGCAGGCGAAGTATTTGTTTTACTTGACTCATTGGTTTTGATTTTCCGGCCATTGGTTATCTTTTTGATGGTATTCATCAAATAAACCAAAACCAGAAAGAAAATAGCTAGGGGGGTCAGCATGCTCCCAAATAAATCATCCAGAGGGGTCAACATGCTCCAGAATAATTTAAAAATCTAGCTATCTTATTTTTCAAAGGGGGGTCAGCATCCGCCAGAACGGCAGTTACTTATTGATTAGGCTTTAGAGGGGTCAGCATGCTCCAGTATATCCACCAAGACATATGGATCCCGTTTTTAACAGCTTTAATATCCCTTAACAAACCATTAGCAAAAGTGGTCAATCCTACCATCTTGTATTTTGAACGTTTAATAAATTCGATCCATCGGTTTATATTACCGCGCCCTGTTCTAATCATCGTTTTGAAAATCTGTACCAATTTTTGAATTACCTGTAGTTCTGAGATATTATCCAATAGAGTTTGTAGATACTTTCGGTCATCGAGATCCTTGATAACAGTTGGGCAGGAACCAATATATTTTGCCAGCTTCCTTGAGCTTAAGGGTTTTATATAGGGAATTCTCGACTTTTCAATTTGTGCAAAATCCGGCGTGTATATTTCAAATTCTTCCTTTATGATGTTTATATTGTGATAGGCCTGCGTTCTACCAATCCCCATAGTCATGAAAAGTGACCGCCGACCCGGTGTAGTTCAACACTGCATTCATGCTCAGTCGTACCGACCGCACGAATGCTTCTTAGTTATTAGCTGCTGTTTTATTTCGTTTTTGTGGTATCTTTTACTTTCAAATGTTCATTTTCAATTCTCAAAGTTTTTATATCATTCTCAAGATTCGAGTTAGTCGCTTTCTGTTTATTTAGCTCTCTTTCCATTTTAATGATTTCTCTATCTTTTTCCAAATTCCCGAAAAAATGTCCAGCTCCATAAATTATTCCGGTTCCAACTACGATCCCGCTAATAATAGTTCCATTATTAAATCCACTTAAAAAATTCTTTCTGTTTGGGTTTTGATAAATTCCATTTTCTCTAATGAATGATATTGAGTTTTCAATAAGATTACTAAAATCCTGTTTTTTTGATTCATCGTAAACATGAACGATACTATGTCCGATTCCCACGTTATGTATTTGAGTTTCTTTACGAGTAAAATACAATTCATCAAGTCTTTTAGAAATTGACGATTCTGAACCAATATATTGGTTTAGCATATCTTTCAATGTAGCCTTCCAAGAATTACCTTCTTGAACAGTTTTTATTTCCGAGAGTTTTTTATGGTGATTCTCAAGCGATTTAACAGCTTTTTTTGATTTACTATTCATATTCTTTGGTTGGTTTAATTGCAGCTAACAATTTGTATATGACAATAAATCATATCCCTTATATTCACCTAATATAGTAAATCCCCTACAGGAATCTATAGAATAACTGGTTACATCGCCCCATAATTTTTGTTGAATTGGCTCCAAACAAAGTATTCTATATGCTGTAAAAGATTGGCTATAGGTTGGTTAAACTGAGCAATTGAACTTTCAATTAATTCAGGAGTACTTCCTGGTATTAAAATAATTTTTATTTTCTTCTTCCATATTTTTTTTTCAACTTACAGATATTGCTTATATACGGCTTGACCAGTAGTTTTTATAATCCTTCTGGAATCATTAGATTTTCAATAACCTCTTCTCTATCACAATTTTTAAGAAAAAAGTAAAATGTTGAATCAATAATTTTGACTGAACTAGTACTTATATCATAATCAAAAATTGGAGGAGAAATGTTTTTTTTGATTTGGCTTGCAACAAGATTTCTCAAAAAATATCCCATATCAGACGCTCTTACATTTTCCGCTCGATGGTGTATCTCTTTTATTTTTTCTTGAATAAATTTCCGTTTTAATCCGATTGTAATATTTTCAAAAGATTCATCTAACAATACTTTTGTAAAATAGTAAGGAATATAAAGAGGCACTTCATCGGAACTTTTAGCTTTTTGTTCAACAAAACTTTCTAAACATCTGATATGTCTACTTCCATAATCATTTAACTTTTTCTCTATTGCCAAATCAACATTTTCTTTACTTATAGTTAACAAATTTGGATGAGTTTTGTTAACTCCGGCAGAATAACATGATTCCTTACAAATTTCTTGAAACACACCTACACTATCAAAGCAGCTATCTATTATATAGTCCAATACTTCAGTGAAATCAACGTTTAATAATGGCAATCCTTCTTGAGTAATTTTAGCTAAATCCCCTTTTTCCCAAGGTTCAACTGGCACCTCAATTACTCGGTCAACTAAATCGCCATTAAATTGGGAAAGTCGATTTTTCTCCCTCCAAATTCCTAATATTATAAAAAGAATATTATAATCTTCAAATATTCTTAAGTCTATAGAAAGTTGTTTTTGAATATCTTCTTCTAAATAATGAAAGTTTTCTAGAATGATTCTTTTATTAAATTTCACTTCTTTAAGCAACTCGGATACATCTTGTGCTAATGCTAAATTGTAATCAATCGTCTTATAAGTTAATCCCTTTTCTTTTTGACTTGAAGCACTAGCCTCGGTTTCAGCATCCGCACCACCAAAAAATGGAATTTTTATTCTTGCTTTTACTCCAGTCTTTAATTCTCCACCAATTGTTGTTGTAATATTAGTTGACTCAATTATTTCAACATTTAATTGCCTTACTATTGAATTAAATATATCAAGTGTTGTAGAGGAAGGAGAGCAATTAACCTTGACATAATCATCTTCATTTAAATGTTTATTTGTTAATGAAGTTTTTCCTTGTTTGGATGCACCATAAATAATTATATGTTTATTTTTTTGCAATCCTTCAAGGAAAAGGTTGTCAACTTTTGGTCGTTCAATATAAGTGTCTATTAAATCATTTGAAACACCAAAAACCTGGTTAGTTAATCTCATCTCGTTGGTTTTTTAAATTACTGGCAACAATTGTATATGATTATTGACCATATTCCTTTTAGCCGCCTAAGATAGTAAATACAATATGGTATTCAATAGGAACAGTGATTACAACTAATCATTATTTTTATTGAACTGGCAACCAACATTGTGTTACATCAATTTTTGAACGGAAACCGTTACAGATTAGAGTCATCACACCAACCCAAACTCTTCCACCAAGTTCCAAACCATTGGATTTATATCCCCAAGTCTTTTGAGGTTCTTTTCGGTAGGGGATAAGAGAGATCCATTCAGATAGGGTACATTTTTACTCTTAAGAATAAATCGACCAAGTCGTCTCCCTCTTTTAGGTCACAAGACTCCAATAAGCGACTGTAACTTATTTTAAAGCCTTTTGCGACCATATCAGAGCCTGTAGCTGTTAGGTCTTGACTAGGAGTAACATCAGCATGGCTCTTAAGAGGCTGTAATATTTTGTCTTTGAGTCCGTCTTTGGAGGTATTGTTGCATTAAGACCGGAAGGTCTTACTGAAACGGATGTTTCTCAAGTCAGTTAAAAATCAGGAATAAGTAAACATCCATCTTACTTATTTGGACAATTGCAAACACTATTAACCCAAGAAGCTTTGAAGTATGAATTACAATAAATGTAAATTAATAGGGAAATAAGTTTAACTCAAAAATACCTTCTAATTATGAGAAATAATATCCAAGTTAAGCGTGCTTTCTTAGACCTTTTATATATTAAAACCCAAGTGAAGAAATTATTGGGTCACGAAGAAAAATATAAAGCCTTAATTGCTTTCATGATGTCTGAAAATTTTGTGGAATCTGATGAGCCTATACCATCACTTAAATCAATGGAACTTATCCTAAATTTGAAAACCTATACACTTCGCAAGCTTATTATAGATTTATACAATGAATTATTTGGCAATGAATTAAAGTATGGCTTGGGGTTCCCTAAGTTGGAAGTGCAATTTGATTTAAGATATTTTGAAGAGCAGTGGGGATACTTTAAATGTGATAAGCTTGCTTTTATACCAAGGTTAGGAGAGAACATTACAATTCCATTTTTAAAGGCTAGGGTAGGTACAGATTGGTTTTATGTAGATAGTATTAGGCACATACTTGAAGGAAGTACCCAGAGAATTGAAATTGGCTTAAAAGGAGGGTACTTATAACAAATATTTACATTTTGAGAAATATAAAGCTCTTGAGTTGGGAAGAATTAGTCTAAAAGAATTCTTTAACAAACACGACTATTTATTAAGAGAAAAAATGGATTTACGATAAAATAAATAGTAAGTTAAAATTATGCAGGCTTTTTACAATTAAATTACAAAAATTGGGATACAAACTGGGCTAACTATTTAAGCCTTACCGACTGTATGACAAGAGCCATATGAATTAAGAGGTTCACGTACGGTTCCCTGCCCGTCCAAAGGCGGGTGAGAGTGGTCTATGGGTGAGACGCTCCTTTACCTACTCGACTAGCAACTGCCTTTATTCCGTTACGTATTTCGGACCATTGCAGCGTATTGTCTTAATGCGGACTTATAGTTTGAAATTGATTTTTCACTTCTCAATCCATTTAGCTTTTTTGCTATTTCAACAACACAGCTTTCATTGTAAAGATTTTTTTCGGAAATATCTTCACCAATTAATTTAGAAGCTGTATTCAAGTAGGATATATATGATTTTGTTGAAGAAGCAACAGAATCATTCTTACCAACTCCATTTCTTTCAATCCATTCTAAATATTTACTTTCGTTTTTTATCATAATTAGCAGAATTTTTAGCAATCGCTATGTTGTAATTGGATACTTCGTTTCGTTTTGTGCCACTGATATCGGTTCAATCTGTGCCACTTTTGGTCGGGAACGGCTCCTCTCACGTTTCGTTTTGTGCCACTTTGAAAGATCTAGTAACAATGCGCCCCCCATCTAATAGCTCCCAGTCACGGAGCAGCACCACGAAATACCTCAAGGCCTTTCTGAACGACCCTGCGCTGTCCTTTATGAAATATTCGATCTTCCTTTCCGAGGGCTTAAGTCCCTTTAAGAGCCAAATGACCTCGGGGTTCACTTTGCTGACAGGTTCCAATCGGCGGGAGGAACGAATTTTGTTCTTGTAGCCATAGATGTAGAGCTTGAGCAGATCGGATGAGCAATAAGGGGGCCTTCCCTCTGTGTTAAGGACCTCCTTGAACCCCAGCTCCTGCATTGGAAGGATATCTACGATCATGTCATCGATCCGTACCCAGGAATCCAGGCTCAGGCAGGATTCGAAATCCATCAATACCAATTGGTTCCTATTAAAACCTGTTATAAAATCCATACCATTAAGATAATCAATATCAGAACGTTTTGGACTCCAGCGTTTTATAGGTAATCAACAAAGTTATTAAGAAGTAGAAGGTTGTTGCGCAGTCTGACGGTTGGTATATGGTTTGTAGTGTATTTTAAACACCTAATTTAGCAAATACAAACCAAATAGAAAATGCGCTAGGATTTTCGTAAGTAGGCTAGGACCAGCAATAAATTATACGATACGGTGTTTTCCAGCTTTTAATATTCTAAAACTATTTGTTTTTCATCCATAAGAATTTGTGCTTTTTTGAAATCATTTATTCCTTCAGACCAAGAATAGTTTTTTTTCATCCCGTGTTTAATTACATTCAATAGTTTTCTGCCTTTTTGTAGGGTATTTATTTCATCAACCGTGAACTTCAAATTTTGACCTAGATTAAAAATAATATCTTCAAATGCGTGATTCTCTTCTATCTTATTATGGTTGTTTGCATGTATTCGTACTGTAATTTCAAAGAGTCCTATTTGATAATATAATTCATTTGAAATTTCATTATCTCCAAAATCACCATACTCGGTAACACATTTTTCATAAAAAACTTTCATTGAAGGGCCAGCCATGAATAAGCCAACAAAGTCAATATTTTCAGTTTTTGGTTTAGGATTCACTTCAACTTCTCCTTGTCTATAAAGACCCATTTCAGGAATATCACCATTAACTAAATTAATAAATTTCGGATAGTTTCCATGTCTAATGCTTGCAAATTCTTTTCTGAATTTTGCTTCAGTTTTATGGGCCTTCATTATTTTCAAGACGTACCCAACTGCAATTCCAATAATATACTTTTCTTCTTTCATTTCGAAATTGTAGGTAACAATTGTATATGTTCATTTGTCATTTAACTCTCTAAGATAGTGAATCCCTAATTACGACTAATAGGACTAAGGACAACAAAGCATTTTAATTTTTGTCAAACCGGCTCTGAATTAAGATGTTATCTCAATTTCCGAAAGGAAACCCCTCACATAATTAAGTTTTCACACCAACCCAAACTCTTCCACCAAGTTCCAAACCATCGGATTTATTTCCGCAAGTCTTTTTAGGTTCTTTTCGGTAGGGGATAAGAGAGGTCCATTCAGATGGGGTTCATTTTTAACTTTCAAGAATAAATCGACTAAATCGTCTCCTTGTTCCAGGTCACAAGACTCCAATAAACGGCTGCAACTTATTTTAAAGCCTTTTGCGGCTAGGTGTAACGCTTTCTCTGTCCAAGCCTTGTATTCCGTTTTATCTGGAAACAGGATTAGGTTGTGGTGCTTAAGAGGGAGTAGTAGTCTTTCCTTTAGGTTGGCTTTAGAGCCAGTGGCCATCCAAAGGTGTTCTGGAATAAGGATACTCATTATAATAGCCGTTTTTTCAGATTCTACTATGGCTACGGTATCAGTGTCATACTCTTTTATCAAGTGTAATCCAAATAAACATTGCTGTAATACAAAATCGGATTCCTTGTTAATCTTATGAATCCAATTGATATGAGGGTACGGTTTTTTCACTCTTTTCCCTGTATTACTGTCATACAACATCACTTTACCACCATGTACCTTGGAATGATGATCCATTTGCCAAAAAACTACAGCACCGTTCCAATGTCTTGTGGTCCCTACCAGATATATAAGTATTACATTTTGTATTTCATTTTCAGTGAAGTGTTTTTTTAAATATTGAATAAAATTATTATTCTTGAAATTTCTTCCATAATTAACAACCTCTTGGTTTTTGTGATAGCTGGGTACTGGGGGTGTGTAATTTGAAACTTGTGGCACTAACGTTTGTTGGTTAGGCATACTGTGATACCTGCATTTGCTTTCCCGGTCGCACCTACCATGGGATTCTTCCAAATAGTGTTGTTCAACATTGTCGAAGTAACGGACAAATGTTATTTTGTGACAGTGTGGACAGCGGAATTTCTTACTTGACTTATCAAGTGAATATCTATAAATCATATTTTATATTAATATTCGTAATCCTCGTAACATTCGTAACGTTACGAATGTTACGAGGATTACGAATTACTATTTAATGTTCTTAAAAAGGCTATGTAATTGGATACGTTTGTCAGTACCTTGATTATTGTTACTGTATGGGCATTTTTTACCGGCCTATTTAAAAGTGCTACTTGCTTATTTACAGATAGCACTTTTGTTATTGCCTAGATCATATTTGCCCCTATGGATTATCCATCGAGTTTTTTAGAATATTCCTTACTGTTCCCTCACTAACACCAATCTGACTCGCTATAGCTGTATTGGTCAATCCTTCTTTCTTTAAACCCAAAACAATAGTGTTCCGATCATCTACATCATCTGAAGAAAAAGTTTTTAGATGGTTTTGTTCATCATCACATTCAATAAAATGAAAACCTAAAAAACTATTTTCATGGATAATTTCACAGATAGCAACATTGCCCGAATGAAATATTTCCTCTGTATTACGTTGCTTAATTTGTTTTAAATATCTTAAAGACGGCAAAGTGGAACTCTTACCAATGGCAAAACTGCTATCACAAAAGTTGATTAGCATTTTACTTCCCGAAAGATGGTTTTTAGTCAAAGGATCAAAAGGTTTTATTTTTGGGGTGTGGGCCAAGACCAATATGGAAAGCCCGTGAGTTTTGCCCAATGCCTTTAAATGCTTCATCAAGGTCAAAGCATCTTTAGCCTTTTCATTATCATCTCTCAAAAAAGTGATATTGTCTATTATGATGACTTTCATCCCATAGCTCAGCACCAATTGTTCTAAAGAATCGCATAGGAAGTCCTCAAAAGTTTTAAATTTCTTGGGCTTCTCCGATTCAGGATTTATTTCTGCCCTTAAAAAATTTGGGTGGAAATTATAGTGATACTTATAGTCTTTGGAATATCGCTTTTCCAATTGCTTGTCGGATAGCTCAAAATCAAAGTATAGGACTTTTTGGGCACCAGTTTCAAGTTGAAAGCCTTGAATACTTTTTCCACGACTTATGCTATCTGCTATCTGCATGGCCAATATGGACTTCCCTAAATTTGTATCCGCAAAAAGAATACAAATTTCGTTTTCAAACCAAAAGGCATCAAATAGCATATTCGGTATTGGTCTCTTTTTAGCTTCTTCAATCCATTCATCTGCACTTTTAACTACAAAGCAGTTAGTGCTTTTTCCTCCGGAATTCAATTTGGTCTTATGATTATCTATATCACTTCTTACTGTATCCACAAAACTCTCCTTTGCTTTAATATTATTATTCGCTTTCATTATCTGTAGTATATAGTCCAAACCTCATTAAACAGTACGGTGTAATCGAATGATCCTTGATGGTTGGGAATTGGAAATTGAAACTGTTTGTCCAAATAATTGGGTTCATTCAAAAACCGATTGATGTCATAGGTGACCTTGGACAGTTCATACCGAAGTGCATTACTCAGCGTAGTGTCTTGAATAGCTTCATCCACAATGGCTTTTATTTCTTGTATTACATTTTTCGTGTTATGCTCTACAGGGTACATATACTTTGTAAATAGCCAAGCGGTTAGGAAAGTGAATTTAAATGATTTGGAGAATGAAACATCATCATCATGTGCCTGGTTAAAATATTCATCTTCCTCGTAGTATAGACTATCCCAAAGGATATTTCTGATATAATCGGAAAGGTTTGTTTCCGACTCTGACACACGGTACTCCAGGTCGTTTCTGAATTCTTCCGTTACACGGATATTAAGGATACATTTTTTCATTATTTTGTATTTAAAGGCTCCCCTCTGATTCAAAGGGGTATCCTATTAATTAATATTTAGTAATGGTAACTGGTAAGTATCTCCGCCTGATGGCTTTCGTATTACAGCCTATTAAAATGGTTGCATTTTAACAGACGCACTTTACGCATTCTATCTCATTTAATGGATGAAGTGTCTTGTGTTGCCAAAAGTGCAAGTATCCGGTTTTGGATGTTTTCCCGATAAAGATTGAATTCCAACTCTTTTATAGAGTGGTCCAATTCCAGGTTTACAATTTTTCTAATGTTTTGGGGGTTAAATCCTTGTTGCCAAAGTTCAGTTTCCTTATTCAAGAAATTGAGTAATACTAAGGTGTATTCCGCCTCCTTTACACTACGCTCTAACCTTAGCTTCAAAATTTCAATCCTGCTTTCTGTTAACGGGACTTGTTTAAAAAATTCAGTTGGACAAATTTGCTTTTCCAACAAGATAAGGTTGTTTTTAGACTGCTTATTCAAGCGGTCGAATTCGAACAATAATTGATTCTTAGTCATGATAAAATTATTTAAAATTAATTATCACAAGAACTATAATTATCTGTAAGTTAGAAAGTTAACTACATGTCCAAATAAGGTCTTAACATGTCAAAATATAGGCTCAACATGTCAAATTTGATACTTAACATGTCAAAAGGTATAATAGGATTATTTAGGGAAGGAAAGTTTTGACCATTCCGAAGAATAAGTGTTAACCCTTTCTTCATGACTTTTATTCGTTTGTCTGTAGTAAGAACGAATTTTGGTTATTGAAAAATAGTATTCATTATTTACAAAATCTTTGAATTTTAATGCATTTGGTTCTATTAATTCCGCATCCAACATGGCTTGGTAAAGACCTTCAATTCTAACGTTATGTAGATCCTTAATCTGTAGTATTTTTTGATCTGCAAAGCAATACGCTTCAAAGGATTTAAAGAGGATATCGAATTTGGAAAGGAACTTTTCTTTTAATATCGCAGTTCTAGTGAAATATTCATCTTTCTCAAAATCGTACTGGTCGTTAAGACTGACTAATATTTTTAAATTGGATTCAAACTTCTCTACGGAATCGATTAATTCTTGGTCATATATATTGGATGCATTAAATGCCTCCATGTTCCCGAAAATATATTGGTTTATTAAATCTGTTCCCGCTAATTCCTCCTTGAACAAAGTTTGCTGATCAAATAACCGGGACAATATGCTTTGGGGGATTACATGTTTGATCCCTCTGCTAGATTTTTCATGTTGAAAGACCTGTATCTCATTTGATAAATAATCTTTTGCAATATCCTTAAAGGCTTTCAAAGCCAACATTTTTTTTTCTTTTGAATCAAGACCATAGATCTTTTTATCAAAACCAAAGTAAAAATCTAAAGAAGCATTTTCTATATCTGGGTTCAAAGCTTTAAGTACATATGCGTAAAATTCGTTGATCAGATGTTTGGATATTCTTAATTCTTTAATGAATTCATCCTTTTCTATATTGGTTGGAATGCTATTTTTGGCCAATGGATCAATTGTTAATTCTTCTAAAACCCCTTTCTTTATTACATGGTGTTTTTGTTCTTCACTAGACAATTCATTAAATTCCTTCTCATTAATGCAACCAAAGTAAACCATTATATGTATTAGATTTTGATATTAACCTCAAATATAAGGATACAGGTTAATGAATGGGTATGTAATACGGTTTGTAATACCAAGTGTATGACAAGGTGTAATACACTTGGTATTCCTTTTTATCTAAGGACTAAGATGTACTTAACTAACTCATTATCATATGGTAATCCAGATTTTTGTATAAATGCTGCTAAAGGAAATGAGTTATCCTTGGTGTTTCAGATTAGACTACTATAGTTTATAGGCGAGATGAGATAAGAAAATACGCTGTATAAAAGAGCTTTTTTTTTAATCTTTTTTCTTCTATATAGAATTGAACTAATCCTCTATATTGAATACGGTTTTTAGTATGTATTTCGAGGCTTCTTCGTCTGTAATCACAGGACGTTTTGTTTTCTTTTTTTTAGGCTTTGACACTTTAGAATCTAAATCAGGAATAGATTTTCCTGGCTCTTCTTTTTTGAATGGGACCAGTTCATTTTCAATATGTTCCAACACATCTGCTGGCTTAAGGGGGGCAATTTTTATTTTCCCGAATTTGGTCTCAATCTCCTGAAGGTGATTTTGGAAGAATTGATCCTGTAATTCAAAATAGTAATTAACATCATCTTCCGCTCCACAGTGTTCTGTGAAATGTTGCGCCATCCACCTCGTAATTGTAGTATAGAAATCAAGCTGAACCCTATACTTTTCCATCAGGACATTAAACTGAAACAAATGGGTTGTTGCCTTTTGCTCGGTTAGGATGAGGATATTTTTATCCAGAATTGCGGGTTTGCCTAAAAATTCCATTTGATAGGAACTATTTTTTAATTCAAAGGATTCCCCAGATCTTTTAATAATCGCTGGGATATTAAAATACTTGGAAAAACTCGGATCTTTCAACAAATCCTTCTTTTCCTCTGGAACAAGACTTTTTGGAATAAAAAAAAGTAAAGGCTGATATAAGTTGTTCCTTAAATTGATAAAAACTTTTTCAAGATCCATGTGCTATTTTAAAAGATTGACAAGTTAATTATTATTTCAATTTATCACCTTATTCTAAAAGATGCGAATAATCTTCAGGTAATTCGGCATCGATATCACGTAGGTATTTTTCCAACGCCGACATGGAAGTATGTCCTGTAATGAGCATTAGTTTACTTTTGGCTTCAAAGGGAGATCCATTTTTTAACAGCATCCTATATAATTTAGTAATATAAGTATGTCTAAAGCTATAAAGTCCATAGTCCGCGCCTAAATCAAATTTAGCCTTGACAATTGTTTTAAAGCATTTAGAAAAATAATTTCTCTTATTTGTTTCCTGTGTTTCCCAAACACCTCCTATTTTATCAGGTGTAAAGAGAAAATGAGTCTTATCCATTTTTGTGAGATCGGGTAGCTCTTTCAATAATATTTCAGGAATAATCTTTGTTTTTAAAGGGCTGTTTTTCGCTTTAAACTGTATAGTGTTATTCTCCAAGTTGATATCCCCAATTCTTATTCTACATACTTCTATGGGGCGAAGAAAGTTATACGATATGAATTTTATAAAAAGTAAGAGGATGGGGTCTTCAGATTCTAAATAATCGAATATCTTATTTTCCTTGTCCAACGTATAGGTTTTGTTTCGCTGTGGTGTGGATTTTAGGACGGGAATCTTTTTTATAAAGTTCACGGGCATAATGTCATTGTCCTCCAAGGTTTGCATAACACTGCCCATCGCCAACCTATGATTGTTCCGATTTCTTGGACTAGAGTTTAGAAGTAGGTTGTTTAAAAAGTCCTGAGTGACATTTTTGCTCAATTGATCAATGGTCTTTACATCGGTGTGATGTTTAGAGATATACTTTAAAAACGATTCCATCTTATATTTATAATCCTGGAACGTCCTTTCGCTAACCTGTTGCTTCTTTAGCTTTAGACTAAAATCAAAGGCATCTTTCAACGCCGTTCCTGCAGGAGTGTCTTTTGAAACAATGATATCCGCTTCTTTTGTAGCAGTTATAAAATTACTTTCACTTTTGGTTGGATTCTTTTGCTCTTTAACGGAATTGTGCAGAGACCTGTTACTGTCAAAAGGATTGTAGCCTTCTTTTAAGTGCTTTAATAGGTTAATACGATAAGAAGATAGAATGGCATAGCGATTTTCCTTGGTTTTATATTTATGAGCTTTACCATAAATATTACTAATTCTTTCCATTTTGTTGGTTTCGGTGTTGCGAAATGAAAAATACACGTACCATCTTTTGGATAGGTCTCCCTTTGCATCGTAAATTTTAGGTATGGAATAGTTATCGTTGTGTGACAATACGTTATCTAAATCGTGTTCAACTTGGTTGTTAAGCGTAATTAGTTTTTCAAATATAGCCATAAAAAAACGGTTTAGCGTGAACTAAACCGTTGATTTTGGGTGATTTACACATTGTAGCGAGAACGAGAGTTGAACTCGTGACCTCCGGGTTATGAACTTTGAAAGATATGTATTGATATGGTCTTATATGGCTCATAATCAATTGATTGTGAGATTGTTGAAAAATCATGAAGTGCAGTAAAACCAAATAAAAACATCAAATGTTGTACATATGTTGTACATAGATTTTGTATCTTTATCATTATAAGACAATGAGTTATGGCCACTGTTAAGATAATATTGCGTAAGAATTATCAAAAAAAGGACAAATCATTTCCCATTGTTTTGCGATTAACGAAAAATAGAAAGTCAAAGTTTTTGTTTACCGGAGAGTATATTTTAGAAAAGGATTGGGATGAAACTAAAGGGCTGGCAAGAAAGTGTCACCCAAATTCCGCGCGACTTAATAACATGCTGTTAAAAAAGCTTACCGAAGCTCATGATATAGCTTTAGAAATAGAATCAAGTCAAAATAAACAATCTGTTTCTACTATTGCAAAAAAGATTTTGAACGAGGATGACTATGATTTCTTCAAATCGAGCGAAATATTTCTGGCAAACATTTTAAGACGGAAAAAATTCGATCAACATTACAATCAAGAAAAGAGACTGAATATATTCGAAGCCTTTTTAGGGCGTAAGCAATTGTCTTTTGTTGATTTGGATGTCAAATTGTTAAAGAGGTTTGAAGCATATCTACTTTATGAGCGTAAGGTAGCTCCCAGAACAGCTATTAATTACCTTATGCTAATTAGAACAGTTTATAATTTAGCACGAAAAGAATATCATGTGGATGATAGGAACTATCCGTTTGGTAAAGGAAAAATTCAGATAAAATTTCCTGAAAGTGAAAAATTTGGATTGAATACGGAAGAGATCAAATTGCTTGAAACAGAAAGCGACCTGACAGTGGCTCAAAATAATGCGGTTAATACATGGCTTGCAAGTTTTTATTTTGCGGGTATAAGGGTCGGTGATATTTTAAAACTGAAATGCTCAGATTTTAAAGATGACAGACTTTATTATCGGATGGGGAAAAACAAAAAAATTGTCTCCCTGGCGGTACCTGAGAAGGCAAAAAAATTATTACACCAGTATACCTCGGTGCAACAGCATAATAATGATTTGGTTTTTCCTTATTTAAAAGGGACTAATTTAAATGACGATAAGCAAGTGACAATCCGGGTAAAGACAATAACTAGAAACTTAAATAGACGATTGAAAATTGTAGCTGAAAAATTGGGCATCGAAAAGAAACTAACCATGCATATTGCCCGGCATAGTTTCGGGAACATAGCAGGAGATAAGATTCCGATTCAAATGCTTCAAAAATTGTATCGTCATTCTTCTATTACCACCACGGTCAACTATCAATCAAATTTCATGCATAAAGAAACGGATGATGCATTGGAAAAGGTAATTAACTTTTGAGTCAGGCTTTAATCTTAAATTATGGTGTTCTGACGAATTAAGTGCGTTACAATCAGATAAATTAGTGTCTTTTGTTCTTAGAAAATCGATAAAATATTCTATATATTATAGAATATAAACAACCTATTTAATTGAAACCATGCAAGTCGTTTGCCTACAGGAAGAAGCTTTTTACGCCTTATTTGATAAGGTGCTTGAACATATAGAGGGGAAAGTAAAGGATAAGCCTGCTAAATGGATCGATGGAGAAGAGGCAATGTCTATAGTTAAGATAAAATCCACTACAACCCTACAAAAATTGAGAGACGAGGGAAAGATTCGATTTTCTCAACCCCAAAAGAAAATAATCCTTTATGATCGAGACTCAATCAATGAATATATTGAAAATTATGCCCGTGAAACCTTTTAATTATGGAAGAAAATCTAAAAGTTGATAAGGACTATAAAGAAGCATTCAATCTCGGCTATGAACTTGCTAAAGATCTGAATTTAAAGTCTCCAATGTTTAAAAACATTGAATTAGGTAATAGCCGTATGCACACGATGCAGACAGGTATGGCAGAATACAATAGGGAAATTACACAAGAAAATGTTAAAGATAAAACTCTCGGTGAGCAAAGGAATGAGTTTATCAACAAAGAAATGAATTCTAGGAAAAGTAAGGGAAAGGACAAAGGCGCAGGGTTTGATTATTCTATTTGAAAAGTTTTTTCCTAACATGGTCTTGTTCTGACATTTTAACACCAATTAGCAATTCTTCAAGTAAACAGTAATTTTTACTTTCCTGCTAAAATTCTGTATAATTATACTGTAGATTAATTTCTTAACTAATAGCAAGGAAGTTGACCATGTTTCAATTATTCGTGTCTAACCTTTCATTTTTTCATTGAGTAAAGGCTCAAAAAACAATAAGCTAATTTGTCTTAACCAAAGTATCTTATAAAAACTTTTTTTGTAAAATATTTCCGTAATCCTTAGGGAATCATAATTAAATCCTTTACTGATTATCTCTATGGGTATTCTCATAAATTTGTTGGTCGGAGCAGCTTCGTGAGGTCACGGTTGGAATAAGTCATGAATTTCTTTTCTATATAGGATTCCTTGGAAATAGATTTAAGATATCCGTTCATCCTTCCTAAAAGAGATTTGTATTTTTTATAACTCCTTATAATACCTCCGTAGCTCAAGGGAAATAAATAGGCATCCCCTATTTTACCTAAAACAACTATTATTCTACTATGGCAGCATAATATTTAACCATTTGTCCACACCTTAAAACCTGTAATTTTTAAAAATCCTTAAATGTGGAAGAAAGGTAAGAAAAAACATGGTTGACCGTACCATTTGATAGGAAACCCAATTTGAAGACCTACTGATTAAATTTTCTCTTTTTTTTAGTGCAACTAATGTCACTTCGGTACACTCGTTTATAACCTTTTCAAGGTCAGCGCGAAGGTTTTCGGCAAATTCGACAGAGTGAACTTCTACATTCATTTCAATACTGCCATAGCAACTAAGACTGTTCAGGTTAAATGAGCCTACAGTGGACCATTTATTATCAACCATTGCCACTTTGCCATGCACTACGGATTTGTTCCACTCATAGATTCTCATATGATGGCCTAGAAAATACGAATACAGATGTTCGGTTGCCTTACGCACCAAAGGCACATCGCTAATGCTAGCTAGGATCACTGTTGTTTTCACTCCCCTTTCACTGGCATTTTTCAGTGCTTTTACCAATCTGCTTCCTGGTAAAAAATACGAGCCTACGATAATTATTTCCTGTTCGGCCTGAAGTATGGCATTCGTATAGGAATCGCAGACCTCTGTTTTTCGCTTTAGCCAATCATTTTGTAAAATACCAACAAGTGCAGTACCGGCAGAATGTAAGACAGGCGGGATTTTTTTTGAGTTTCCTTTTTTGAAAAAATAATCGCTACACAGTTTTTGAAGATTCATGGCTGCCGGGCAGTTCAACTGAACGGCATAGTCCAACCAAGGTGCCGAGGCTAAGTTTCCGCGATATTTATCGGCAATATTGATTCCACCTATCAAAGCTAGTTTTTCATCGATGACTATAATTTTATGGTGCATCCGTCTGCCGATATAAAAATTGTTCAACGATAATAAAGGCGAGAAAAAACGAATAAAAATACCATGCTGCACCAAATCCTGTACAAAACGATCGGGCAATGCTGCACTACCGTAGGCGTCCAATAGGACAAATACCTTAACATTTCGTTGTACGGCTTCTTTTAAAGAGGAGGCTATACGGTTTCCAGTTTCATCGTTCTCAAAAATATAGGTCTGTAAATGGATTATATCTTCTGCATTATCTATTAATTTTTTTAACCGCATAAAATAGTCTTCTCCCGAATGTACCAACTCAACATATTTAACATTGTCGGCAACATTTTGAAATGCCATTTTATTAGGTCCTTTACTTGTAGATTTATGATCCATAGCTACTGTTTTTTTTTGTTGATTGGCCAATAAAGCCCCATTGATCACTTTATTTTGTTGCTTCAAAAAATAAACCAGTCCCATAGCGCCCAAAACGGTTGATCCGGCAATTATAAATGGATAATAAAAACCACCTGCAATTAGCCAAGTTCCTAATACCGGACCCAAAATTTGACCGATACTATTCGTGGAACTTTGTATGGATATATTCCTGCCCGTGTTTTCCTTGGAGATCAATGAAACTGCCGAAAGCAGATTTGGGGTTACCATGGCGCCCCCACTCGCGAAAATTACTATCGTAAGATAAACGTAAAGCTCATTGCTTACGAAAGGAAACACAATTAACGCAACTCCAGATATCAACAACCCCAGCGTTATCTGTTGCTTTGAGGTCAGTATTCTTTCACCATAGGTTGCGAACACAGGTTGCAAAACTGCCATTACCGAACCACAAAGCATAAAACCAATACCCACCTGGTTGCTTGTAAATCCCAACTCATCCTTCCCATAAATTGAAAACACGGTCTCAAATAGGGTGACCACAAACTGCATCACAAAGGATAGAAGCAATAAAACGATAAAATATTTACTCAGTGAAAAGCTGAATTTAACCACCTTTGAGACAGTAGGACTTTCTATTTTAATATTCTTCAACCATTTTAAGATTATCAGTAATACTACAAATCCCAAAAGAGCTGCTAAAATAAATGGAACCGCAAAACGGTCTAAATGAAACACCCAAAAAGAGTATTTAAAGTGTAAGTTGGTTTGTGATAGCAATCCTCCTAAAACAGGGCCGAAAATAAGGCCCGAACTTATTGCTACCCCTGACCAGGCCATTATCTTGGTCCGTCGTTTTTCCGAAGTGATATCACTTAAATAAGCATTGCTGACCGGAATGACCGATGATGTAAATATACCCCCTATGATTCGGGCTATATAAAGCATCGTGAGGGAAGTGGCCAGACCCGTTAACAAGTTCATCACTACAAACCCGATGAGACCAATTACAATTAGGGGTTTGCGACCATATTTATCGGATAGCTTTCCCCAAACAATCACAAATAAGAGCTGGAACAGCGGATAAACACCGGTTAACATTCCGATATGGAAGTTGATTACATCTGTGTCCAGATTTCCTTTTAAAGCTAATTTTTCGGTATAGTAGGGGAGGGTAGGCAATAAAATACCGTACCCGAGCATCACAATAAATAAACTCAACAAGACTAAAAAAATCTTGTTGAGTTTTCCTTTTCTATTCATTTACTTTTTACCGATTTTCCTTTTCAATAATTGAGCATTGATAGCAACTACGATGGTACTCAAACTCATTAAAACAGCTCCCACTGCTGGACCTAAAACAAAACCATAAGAATAGAGAACTCCAGCGGCTAATGGAATAGCTACAACGTTATATCCTGTTGCCCAGATTAGATTCTGAATCATTTTTTTGTAGGTCGCTTTACCAAATAAAATCAAGTTGGAAATATCTTGAGGATTACTGTTTACGAGAATAATATCTGCTGTTTCTGCAGCTACGTCTGTACCAGAACCTACGGCAATACCAACGTTTGCCTGAGCCAAAGCAGGTGCATCGTTTACCCCGTCTCCCGTCATAGCTACAAACTCTCCTTCGTTCTGAAATTTTTCTACTAGTTCAACCTTTTGATGCGGTAATACTTCAGCATAGTATCCATCCAGACCAAGACTATCGCTTACCGCTTTAGCTGTTTTTTCGTTATCACCAGTAGCCATAAAGACTTTGATGTTGTTCTTTTTGAATACTTTTATAGCTTCGGCAGATTCTGGTCTTATTTCATCAGCTAGGGCAATATATCCAACTAGCTGTCCGTCAATTAAAACAAATACAACAGTTTCAGCAGCATCACTATAAGCATCTTCGGGAATGGAAATGTTTTCATCCCTTAAATATCCAGGACTAACCACTTTAACCTGCTTACCTTCTACATTTGCCTCCACGCCTTTACCTGTAATCGCATTAAAGTTTTCAGGCTTTGGGATGGTAATTTTATCTTCGTTGACTTTTTTAATGATTCCTGTGGCAATAGGATGTTCCGAGCTTTGTTCCAATGCACTAGCAAGCCGTAATATTTCCTCTTTCGGAAATTTTTCATCTACAGATTTAATACGGGTTACCCCAAAATCCCCTTTGGTAAGGGTTCCCGTCTTATCAAAAATCAGTACAGATATTTTACGAGATTCTTCAAAGGCAGTCCTATTACGGATCAACAATCCGTTTTGTGCAGATACTGATGTAGAAATTGCAACAACCAAAGGTATGGCTAGTCCTAATGCGTGAGGACAAGCAATGACCATAACGGTAACCATTCTTTCCAATGCATATACAAATGGAAACCCAAGAATCAACCAGACTGCCAGTGTTCCGAAACCAATGGCCAAGGCCATATAAGTCAACCATTTTGCAGCTCTATCGGAAAGATTTTGCATTTTAGATTTGGTCTTTTGGGCTTCCTCTACCATGGTGATAACCTTGTTAAGGTAGCTGTCTTTTCCCGTATGCTCTACTTTTACCTTTAAGCTGCCATTGCCGTTTACCGAACCTCCAATTACTTTATCATTCATTTCTTTTTTTACCGGTTTCGATTCTCCGGTGAGCATAGATTCGTTCAAATAACTTGACCCGTCTACAATAATCCCATCGGCAGGTACTTGCTCTCCTGGCTTAATCAAAATGATGTCATCAATTAATAAATCTTCCAGTGCAATAACTTCAACGGTACCACCCTTTACCCGATGTGCTTCGGCTGGCATCATGCTTACTAGCAGTTGTAATGCTTTTGAAGCGCCTAAAACACTTCTCATTTCTATCCAGTGACCGACAAGCATAATAGCTATTAGCGTGGCGAGCTCCCAAAAGAAGTCCATGCCTTCCAATCCAAACACCGTTGCTGAACTATATACATAAGCGACTGTGATGGCCATAGCAATAAGCGTCATCATTCCAGGGGCACCTTCTTTGACTTCAGACCAAATTCCTTTTAAAAATGGCCACCCACCATAGAAATAGACCACCGAGGAAAGTGCAAATAGGATATACTGGTTCCCAGGAAGCAGGAATTCATACCCGAGAAATCCCTGAATCATCGGTGAGAAGATCAGGATAGGGATAGTGAGTACAAGCGTTATCCAAAACCGTTTTCTAAAGTCAGCGATCATCATTTCATGATGGTCATGCCCCATTTTCCCGTGTCCTGGATTATGATCAGAATGGCCTCCATGATCCATTTTACTGTGGTCCATCTTACTATGGTCAACCGATTTTGGGTCTTCTATTTTCGAATGGTCCATTCCTGCCTTGCCGGCAGGCAGGTTTGAATGATCCATCTTCAAATGATCACCCTTATCGTGATTCATCTTAGTATTGTCCATTTTTTTGTCTTTGTGATCTTTGTTATTGTCCATATTTTATATTTAAGGGTTAACGTAATTCTTTTCGCATTTCTTCCGAGATATTCTCAGCATATACTCTGTGGGCATCTACCAAAAATCTTCTAATTCCATCTTTTGAAGATATAGTATATATAACACTATTATCATCAGTACTGCTCATTCCTTCAAATCGATAGGTATTATCCGCTTTTAAAATCTACGGGGCGGATCACTATTTTTATCGAAGCAAATCCCAAGCATTCAGGTTTTAAGTTGAAATCACAAGTATATCCTCTTTGTTGGAGATTGTTTATGGCTTCTGAAAGGGGATCATAATTTTTCATTTTTTTATTTATAGGTCATTGTAAAATAGCTCCCGTCTTCTTCGGTGAATTTTTGAAAGGTCAATAAGCCCTTAGTATTTAGTTTTTCGATAACGGCATAGTTGAGTCGCTTTATACGTATTCCCAACGCATATGCCTTTATATTGATTTTTGATTTAATGGCATTATTGTCTGTACTAGACTCTAATGTTCGGTGATAAATTTTTATAACACTCTTTGAACCAAAAAAATTCAGTAATCCCGAATCAAAGCTCATTTCAAGTTCTATGTCTTCTAGATTCTCCAAATCATAGAGTTCTTTAAAATTATTAGAGGTGGTGTTGATTTCGGTTTCTTTTGATTTTGGGTTGAAAAACGGAAATACCATTACCATGATACTAGATTCATCTGGTTTACATTTGTAAATCGTGTTATATTTATCCGTTGAGTTACCATTTTCATCAAAGAGTTCGGTCACGACAACAATTTCATAATATCCATCGGATTCTTTAATCTTTCCCGCTTTAAAAGCTTGCCTGTTCAGAAAATTGCCATCTTCATCAAAATTTTCCCGGACCACCAGTCTATTGGACAATTGCCCAATAAGCATTTCAGTTTGTCCATTCATTGTGATGCTCAATAAAATAAAAATTAGTAAGATTCCTTGTTTTCTCATATATGGGTCATCAATTTCTTAACTTCCATTGCCATTATGTCACTTAAATCAATTCCGTTTGAAGGATGAGGAATGGTATTGCAAGTGACTATCTTTTCTACTCCAGAATCTAGTAAATCCTGATAAGCATTACCGGAAAATACAGCGTGAATACCAACACATATAGGTGGTTTCATACCTATTTTTCTTAAATGCTTTACAGTTTCTATCATTGTCTGTGCCGTGGAAATTATATCATCCACCAATATAGGGGTGGCGTTTTTGTATTTTTCCACATCCGGTACCGAAACCTCCACGTCACGGTCACCGTGGCGTATTTTTTGCAATATCATAAATGGCGCTTTAGCAGTTTTAGCAACCTCGGAAACCCATTGTTCGCTTTCGGAATCGGGGCCTATAAGTACTGGGTTTTCAATATGTTCCTTTATCCAGCCCGAAATGGCATCTGCAGCGTGAATTACTTTATTGGGAATGTGATAGACTTCATCCAAAGAACTTATTCTGTGTAAGTGAGGATCAACAGTGGTTATGCTGTCAGCAAAACCTGAAATCAATTTTCCGAAGAAACCAGAAGTTACTCCTTCCCCTTTATTAAATACTTTGTCCTGACGCATATATGCCAAATAGGGTGCAACCAAACACGTACACATAGCTCCCAATGATTTGGCAGTATGGCTTAAAAAATAAAGTGGTAAAAGTTTCTTGTCAGGTTCGTGTAAGGTACAGACCATAACCACACATTTACCTTTTACATCGGAAAGGATGCGAGTATAGGATTCCCCGTCTGGAAATTTACGTATAGTGCATTCCCCGATTTCCGCATCCATTTTTATTGCCAGTAATTCTGTGAGTTCTTCATTTCCGGGAAGACTGAATAATATAGTTTTCATAGTCTACTTTTTAAATTATGGTTATGATGTCGTTGTGGTTGTTTTTATAATCCAAGGCATAGTTTAGTTCACCTTTGGATTCTGCGTATAGAGTGTATAGTAACTGGTTATTTTCAATTTTCTCCCCTAAATGAACATTTAATAAAATCCCTGCAGATTTTGATTGGGGTGCACCCGAAAGCTTGGCGAGTTTTGCAATCTTCCTGTTATCGATTCTCTTTATAACGCCTGACTTATCTGCTTTAATCTCAACCTTATGGGGAGCTAAAACAGGTAGTGTAAAACGACCTTGAGCTTTGCATATGGCGAGAAATTTTTCATAAGCTTTGCCAGATTTAAGTACTTCTTTGGCGGTTTCTGTTCCTTTTCCTTTTCCGATTTTTCCAGAAAGTTCCAATAGTTCCCCAGCCAAAAACAATGCCCTTTCTTTTAGGTCATTTGGCGCATCTCCTTCATTTTTTAGAACTTTTAATATATCAATGGCCTCTAATGTTGGACCAATACCTCTTCCGACGGGCTGGGTACCATCTGTAATCACGACTTTCACAATAAGCCCCACTGCGTTACCCACAGTTTCCAGGTGGCTTTTTAGTTTTTGGGCAATTCCCGTACTGCGTACCTTGGCGGTTTCTCCAACGGGAATATCTATAACGACGTGTGTGGATCCTGCCGCTGCTTTTTTAGATAGTACCGAAGCGATGAGCTGTCCTTCGCTATCAATATCCAAAGCCTTTTCAATTTTTATAAGTACGTCATCTGCAGGACTTAATTGAGCTGTACCGCCCCAGACAAAACATCCGCCTTCTTTCTCTACTACGGTCTTTATTTCCTCTAAAGAAAGCGTAACATTGGTCAATACTTCCATAGTATCTGCGGTACCTGCGGGTGAGGTGATGGCTCGAGACGATGTTTTGGGCATCGTTAGACCATAAGCGGCAACAATGGCAACCACTAATGGAGTTGTCCTATTTCCAGGCAATCCGCCAATACAATGCTTATCCACCACGATTTCTTGGTCCCAATTAAGTTGCTTCCCCGAAGCGATCATTGCTTTGGTAAGGGCTGATATTTCATCAATATCCATCCGTTCACCCGCACAGGCGGTTATAAATGCGGAAAGGTGTATGTTGGAATAATCGCCTTCAACGATATCGGTAATAATTTGGCTATAAGCATTATAATCGAGTTTTTGATTATAAATTTTGGCCCTGACGTGGCTTAACGATTCAATTGGCTCCAAATGTGAAACATTCAGGGTCTCATTTTGGGAAATGTTCAGTTTATTTGCTGCCGCATCGGATAGTCCTATTTCGTTGGGCAACAGCATATCAGAATTTATAACGTTTAGGCTTGCCACGATAGAATGGCTTGCATTTGAGATCCTTATTCTTGTTAGGGCTTCAAAGCCTTCGGAAATACAGGCGTGGCAATCTTTATGCATATAGACCACGTTTTCGTTCTGGGTATAAATGCCCAGATGCTTGTATTTCAGATTGTTTGAGTGTTGTTCCATAATGTTTCAATTTTCAAGATTTCCAAAACCTATTCTATTCCTTCAATGTTGTAGAGCTGCGGGATTTCAGCATTCCAACCATAAGTTTCCACTATTCCTTTTTGCAGGGCTTCCGCACCTTCTTTCTCACCGTGTACAATAAAAATTCTCTCTGGTTTATTTTTTATTTTGCTCATCCAAGCCATAAGTTCAGCGTGGTCTGCGTGGGCCGATAGACCTTCAATTTCAGCCATTTGCATTTTGAACGGCACCCATTTTCCGTACACTTTCAATTCCTTATCGCCCTCCAACAATTTTCTGCCCCGCGTTCCTTCCGCTTGATAACCCACGAATAGTAAGGTGTTGTTAGGGTTTTGCGCCTGTGTTTCAAGATAGTTGAGCATTCTTCCTCCGGTAAGCATTCCACTTCCTGCAATCACTATTTTTGGTTTATCATCAGTTCGTAATTCCATTGTTTCCCGATAACTGCTTACCACCGTAAAGTGCGAACACATTTCATCACATTCATTCTCGTTCAGCCTATGCCAATCCCTTGTGTGGTGGAACAGTTCCAGTACATTGGCTCCCATAGGGCTATCCATTATCATCTGGACTTTTGGAATTTTCTTTTCTTTCAGTAATCTCCAGAAGATAAGCATCATTAGTTGGGCACGTTCTACTGAAAAACTTGGGATAAACAGGCTGCCGCCCCTATTAATGGTTTCATTGACCAATTTTTCAATACGTGGAATGGCTTCCACTTCATCCGGATGAAACCTTCCTCCATAAGTAGATTCAATGAAAAGCACATCTGCTTTTTTTGGTTTCAGGGGTGGATAAAGCAATAAATCATTGGTCCTGCCAATATCTCCTGAAAAGACAAAGCGTTTTCCGTGCACCTCCAACTCGATGTAGGTGGCGCCTAAAATATGGCCGTTATATTGGAAACGTGCCCTGATACCATCAAACAAAGGAATCCATTGGGATTGGGGGATTCCTTTAAAACATGGAATGGTTTTTTCCACATCCTTTAAATCGTAAAGCGGTTCTGCGGGACTGTGTTTGGAATAACCTTCTTTATTGGCACGTTCAGCATCTTGCTCCTGTATTTTTGCACTATCGTTCAAAATGATCTTGGCAATGTCCAAAGTAGGATTGGTACCGTAGATATGCCCTTTGAATCCTAATTTCACCAATCTTGGCAGATAACCTGTATGATCCAAATGGCCGTGGGTAAGCAGTACCATATCAATTTCTGAAACTTCCACAGGCGGATATTCCCAATTTTTGAGACGTAATTCCTTTAACCCTTGAAAAAGTCCACAGTCTATCAGTATCTTTCTATCTCCAGTGTCCACTAGATACTTTGAGCCTGTTACTGTACCTGCTGCTCCCAAAAAGTGGATGCTTATTTTATTGTTTTTCATTTTTTTGGTTTGAACTTGTTGTAAATAATTCTTAGGAATCTTCTAAAATCTTATTGTTGCTTGTATAACGAATCACTATTTCCTTTTAACCATTACTCGTGTTTATTCACCTGTTTACCGGCTTTAGGGTTCGCACTTTCACAGTTGCCAAATATTAATGTCCCCCGCAGCAGGCAGGTGTGTTCCCTTTGTCTTGGTCCGACGTACATAACTCCGCTATTTCCTTGTACAGATCGTGAAAGTCTTCTTTGATAAGAAGGGCCAGTTTCTTTGCGGATTTAGGTTCGGAGTTTACCATCTCCAGTATTGTTTCAAAAGCATCTTCCAGTAGTTCTGGGTTATCTTCCAATGCCTGGTAAAATAGCTCTAGATCTATATTGTTCTGTTCTTGCGGTTTATCTGTTTTCATAAGTTTTGATTTAAGATTGTTAAACTTTTATAACCATAATCCTTAAGTGCTTTTACATAGGGCTTCTGAATCTTCTAAAATCTTTTCGTGTCTTTTTTTATCAATTCCTATCTGCTCCAATAACGCAGGGTTTTCGTGAAGCTCTTTGCAGAGCACAATGCCTTGGTCTAACAACTTAGTTTTTTCAGCATTGGTCATAGTTGTTAAAGCAGTTAACGGGTGTAGGCCAGACTTATCTATTCGCTCTTTAAGACCATTTCCATTTGGGTAATCCCAACTTGTCAATAACAATCCAACACAGGTGCCATATTGTATGGCATCGGTGGTAAACCGCGTATTGGTGTACACACCTCCTTTGTGGAGTTTAGATTCATGGTCTTTTTTTTGCTCCCATTGTTTTTCCACATCCAAAAATCTGGACTGGATATATAGGGGGGTTTTTACATTGCAAAACCTACCCTGATGACTGTGGTATTTACATTCAATCATATAATGATCATTATCCTTCAGGGCTATCACATCTATTTCGTGCTGCACACAATTGCCTTGTACAATAACACCAACCTTTGTTGCAAACCCTTCGTGCGCCAATAGTTTGCCTACCAACTTTTCAAAAGGAAAACCCGTTGGGCCGAGTTCCATCAAGGCTTTTTTGAGCTTGTACTTTGAAGCACTTACCCTCGATTTAGCCTTTAGCATCTTGAATGCCAATTGATAGATCTTTTTAGTGGTCATTCCTTCTTCAATCTGCTCTTGAACCTTACGGGCTATATCCTGAACAATATCCTCATCCGCCCGTGAGCGGCGTAGGGAATTGATGAGTTTGTTTACATCAAAAGCTTGGTGCTCACCGGAATATTTTTGTATTAGAACTGATTTATCCATAATTATACTTTAATGGTCATCACCGGTAATTCGGAATGATTGGTTACACCTTCAGCGATACTTTTTGAGAATAGGCTTAAAAACCCTGTACGTCCACTAGTACACATCGCGATCAAATCTGCATTCTTGTAGTCTAAGAAATTATTTATACCTGTTTCTACGGAAGACTCATTATAAACATTCATTGAGTACCTATCCAACTCAGGGAATTTTTTAAGGAACTCCCTAATGGGGTTTAAACCTTGTTCAATACTGTTGAAATCGGCCAGAGTATTCACCCTCAATAAATGGATATGCGCTCCACATTTTTCAGCGATCGAAATAACGTGTTTAAATGCTTCACTCACATCTTGAATAAAATCTGAAACAAAAACGATGTCTTTGAAAGGAAAGGATATTTCTTGGTCCTTGACCACAATTACCGGGACATCCGCCTTTCTCACAATTTCTTCAACATTGCTGCCTTGGAGTTCGCGTACGATACCTCTGGTGCCACTACTCCCAGTTATAATAAAATCATGATCGAAATGACCAGAATGTCTTAAAATATTGCGGATTTCGACCTTATACTCCAAAAAAGTCTGGCACTTAAGACCATGCTTTTCCGCTTTTTTTTCCAATTCTCGCAATTTGGATTTGGCTGCACCTATTTGTTTCAAGGTATCTGGATACTTTTTTTCCTTCAGTTTATCTAATTTCACCCAGTCTACAGGTGTGTGTATTAAGTGAAAGAAATGGATTTCCGCATCGTAAAGTTTGGCCATTTCAATACCCAAATCAGCGGCTTTATTACAATTGTCAGAGAAATCCGTAGGTACAAGAATATTTTTCATAATGTATTGTTTTCGAGTTATTTATATTATAAATAAGTTGTTATGCTCTTTTTTGTCAACTTAAATTTGGCCTATAATTAGGCCACCGTAATATTATTTTCCAGATATACCTTTTGCACGCTTTGCAATAATTCTATTCCCTTACTAAGTGGTTTTTGAAATGCCTTCCTCCCTAAAATCAGACCAGAACCTCCGGCGCGCTTATTGATGACCGCAGTTGTCACAGCTTCGGTCAAATCCGATTCGCCTTTGGAGGCCCCTCCTGAATTGATCAATCCTATTTTTCCCATATAACAATTGGCTACCTGTAACCTGCATAGATCAATGGGATGGTCTGTGGTAAGCGTTTCATACATGTCATCATCATATTTTCCAAATCCTATTTTTTTAAATCCGAAATTGTTTGTTGGCAGTTTCTGTTTGATAATATCTGCTTGAATGGTAACCCCCAAGTGGTTGGCTTGCCCTGTTACATCGGCAGCTGAGTGATAATCTTCTTTAGCAGTTTTAAATGCCTCGTTACGGGTGTAACACCACAAAATCGTTGCCATTCCGAGGCTATGAGCTTCGGCAAATGCCGCCGCGATTTCCATTATCTGTCTTTTGCTTTCCTTGGATCCAAAATAGATTGTGGCCCCGATGGCGACAGCACCCATGTTCCATGCTTCCCTAACCTTTCCGAACAAGGTTTGGTCATAGGTATTGGGGTAGGATAGGAGTTCATTATGGTTTATCTTGACAATGAACGGGATTTTATGAGCATATTTACGGGCATGGAGGCCCAAAACCCCAAAAGTAGATGCCACCCCGTTACAGCCAGCACCAATGGCTAATTTTATAATATTCTCAGGATCAAAATAATCAGGGTTCTTGTAGAAGGACAATGCGGCACTATGCTCAATACCTTGGTCTACGGGTAGAATACTCAAGTAGCCGGTACCACCTAGATTTCCGTGGTTATACAATTGTGAAAGGCTTCGTAGTACTTGCGGATTTCTGTTGCTATTGCCAAATACTTTCTCAAGACTGTTATTGCTGGGGATATGCAATTCATCTTTCGTTATTTTTTCACAAACGTGATCTATATAATAGGATGCCTTTTCCCCTAATAACTCTGTAATGTTTATATCTGTTTTCAAAATAATAGCGTTTAATGGATTCCTAAACTTTCATTGGTTTTAGAAATAGACTTATGAGCATCGGTTTCTATTCCGGTAAGTGCCCGAATGGCATCTATGGTCTCTGGGATTACAATCGCCTGGTTATCTACCACATAAGCATAAAAAAGCTCATCGCCCACCACTTTCAGCATATCTTCCCAGAGAGCTACTTCATACATATCGCCCCAAGGTCTTCCCATATCTAAGAACATTTCTTTAATAGTATTGTTGGAAACCAAACCTTGGTCATAATGAATTAACTTAATCCGTGTAGAAGTTTTAAAAGCATTAAGCACTTCTTCCTTGGTGGCCTGTTTTTTCAATTTCACGTTCCAGTAGTGCATATGGCTTAAGGTCTGAGGTACCTTTATTGCGGTAGTGATAACATCTAAATCGGGATCAACACTTTTAGCATCAGGACCTTGATGGCTCGGAATATCTTTTTCGGGAACCATCGTATTCATAATACCACCTAAATGGCTTTCCCAAGGATCTGTAGCTCTTCTTAATAGTGTTCCTCTGGCATAATCCAATAAATCGGCCCTTTTTAAAGCAGTCAATGTTCTTAAGATGGAGGTGGTGTTACAGGAAACAACCCTTGTAGCATCGATATTTATAGCCGACTGATAATTATTTTCGGCACTAAAGGAATGACCAGTGGTTTCGTGTTTTTCGCCTCCTTGGACAATAAATTTGATGCCTTTTTCCTTATAGATTTTTACATTTTGAGCCGCTATTTTTTTTGGGGTACAATCGACCACAAGGTCCACTTTATCCAAAAGATCCTTCATATTACCCTTTACCGAAATACCGGAAGCATTCATTTCTATTTCAGCTTCGGCGGTTGCCGCATAAATATTATACTCTTTTCGTACGGCGTTCTGTATGCGCCAATCGCTAATGACATCGCACACTCCCTCAAGCTTCATGTCGTCTTGTAGATTAATGGCATCGGCCACCCTTTTTCCAATGACGCCATATCCTATAATTGCTATATTTTTCATGTTCTTTTGGTTTTAATTTGTACGTTGTAAAAGGCCGCTATACAAGCCCCAATAAGCCACCCTAGGATGAAAGTTTGAATAATTCCAAAGAATGCTTCCAATATCGGTACATCCATTCTTATAATACTGGTAGCATCCAACCCGTGTAATAGGCTGTTGAAAAATAATATTGTACCCGCTTGACCGGTTGTAGTCATTACAATCATACAGCCTAGATAAATTAAGGCACCTGTTAGGCCAAAAGCAAATCCGAATTTTTTTACGTTGATACGATTCATGATTTTTAATGTTTGTTAATTAATTGATTCTAAGGTTTTCTTGGAATCTTCATATTCCTCTTTGGTAATCTCCCCTTTAGCAAATCTTTTTTTGAGAATTACGAGCGGGTCTTCATTTTTTGATTTTTGGTAAGGGATGTCATATGGAACAAAAAATATCCATGTTAAGAAGATGAACCAAATGATCCACCATACAAAGTGCATACCGCCAAAGTGATCGCTTAAATAATGCATAGTTTTAGTTTTAAATATTATTTTTTATTTTTAATGAATTATTTTTCCGATTTTAAAAGCTTCTTCGATTGCTCATATTCCGTCTTGGAAATCTCACCCTTTGCAAACCGGATTTTCAGCATTGTAACTGAATCGTATTCCTTTGTTTCAGTGGAGGACGTACTGGTAGGTGCAAAGAAGACCCAGCCTAGTAGTACTAACCAAATTGACCACCAAACAAGGTGCATTCCCCAAAAAAAACCATTGTAATAGAACATATTCTTTGTTTTAAGGTTACTACTATTTTAAATTATCTCTGTAATTGTATAGCCCTCAATTTGGTTGAGTTGCTTCTGTAATTCCTTTACCGAAAGTTTCTCTTTCATACTGATGATTGTCTTGCCTTTAGGGTTCAAAAAGATTTCTGCTTTCTCAATGTCCGGGTGTGCTTCCAAGGTTTTTTTGACCCGTGTTACACATCCACCACAGCTTATTCCGTTTATTCTATATGTATGTTTCGTCATTTTTTTATTTTAATGGTGACTATGCCCCTCATGCTCGTCCTTAGTTTCTGCTGCCAGCGGTTTTTCTTTACCATGTTCGTGTTGCTTATTATTATCCTCCCTACTGTTATGCCTACCATGGCCACCATGTGATCCGTGGGGCATTAATAGATGAAACACGAACATTAATATGATGAAACCAAAAAGCCCGTTATATCCAGTGAAGCCCAATGCTGGGGCGAAAAAAATTAATAGCAACGGAAGACCGCAACCGATAAGCATCCATATCCAATGACCTTTCATAATTATTGTTTTTAGCGTTAAATGTTATCTTCTCTAATGATGATCCCCATGGCTTTGGCTTTTGCTCAATTCGAGTTCGCCTAGTTCTTTGGTATCTAATTCATTTTCTTCGATCATGCCCATTCCTTTCATGTCCATTCCTTTGTCACCCATCATCTTCTTGCACGACTCCATACAGTCTTCGCTCATCATGCCCTTGTCGTGCATCATTTGCATCATATTGCCCATCATCTTTCCATCTTTCATGATGGACTGCATCATGTTTTTCGTCATCATGCTATCTTTCATCATCATTTGCATTCCGCCACTCTGTATCATATTACCCATCATTTTTTGGTTACCCTGTATCATCTGCATGGCATGGTCGTTATCTTGCATGTTGTCCATGAATTCCGTCATGTAAATGTGGTTACTGGCTATCGCCCCAAAAAGTTCTGTTCTTGACTCTGAATTTTGGAGTATCGCCTGCATGTCTGTGTCTTGTTTGCAACTATTTAAGCTTAAAAGCCCAATTGCTAATAAAATAATTACTAGTGTTTTCATAATATTTATTTTTTGTTAATACATTAAAATTATTGTTTGTACAGAAGTCTTATCTGCATAACTTTCGTTTTTATCTATATAATTTCATCGTAAAAATTTCGTTTCCAATTTTCTGTGTTTTTATAATCGGTCATACACACTCCTATTACTTCTTTAAATTGCCTGGACAAATGGTTGACACTGCTGTAGTCCAATAAGTATCCTATATCTGAAAAGGAATATTGTTTAAGCTGAATGAGCTCTTTAACTTTTTCGATCTTCAATTTGATGAAGTATTTTTCAATAGTTGTTTGTTCATTAGCAGAAAATAATTTACTTAAAGCCTTGTAATCCTTGTGAAGAGTTGATGCTAATAGCTCAGATGTTTTCACCTTAATCTGCAAGGGTAATTCTTGCAATTCTCCTATTAGAATAATTTTGATTCTTTCTACTAGCATATCGTTTTCGTTCTGAACTATTTCAAAATCATTTGCGTGAAGAACAGTTGTTATTATATTCACAATTTCATCTTTTGTTTTATTCGGAGCTTCAACTAACAATCTTCCCAATTCTAATGAAAGTACCAACACCCCAAGTTCCTGTAGTTCTTGCTTAATTACTTTTAGGCAGCGATTACAGACCATATTCTTAATCCAAAATTCTTTTGGCTTGCTCATAGTATTTATTGTATTGTCATTGAATTCTAACTCAATGTGTTAAAATGCAGAACCCTTGCAGGGTTAGTGATGTGTAGTGTTGTTGAGAATAGGGTACAACATATGTTAGCCAGAAGTGAAACAGTGGCTATAAAGGCGATACAGGTTAAATTTAACCTGCAATATGGAAATTCAAATTAAGAAGGTCTCGTTCAGAATTATTATATCAGAAGATAATAGAGGCGGCCTATAGGCTTGAAATGAAACTGCGTCTTCCTCTAACCCTTCAAAACGATTGATATGAGAATAAAAAAAGGTGTTTAAGAATACAAGAGTTTCAACCCCTATAATAGTATTTGACTTTTTGAAAGTATCGTCTCCTTCCTTTACAAAAGTCTGATTATCGCAACAATCTTTTTCTTGTATAGAAGTGCATTGCTTGGAAGTATTATCTTTATTTTGAGCAATGTCCTTACAGGATTCTGCGCTACTAAAAATAGCCATGTCCACTAATCTATTACTGCAAAAGTGCATATCTACCGTAAAAGAAAAGGTAGAAAACAGTATGAAAACTGCTAATAAAAAGGTCGTTATTCTAGTAAAAGTTGATTTCACAGTATAATGAATTTAACGAATTTTGTTTAACGTTCAATCATTTTTTATTTCGTGATATAATTGAATATAGTTATCAAGCGTTTATGATTTTTGGGTAAATGTATTGTACGAATATAGTTGTTTGCATGCAGCAAGAATATGACCAATGTCATATTCTAATAATTGTAAAAGAATTTTATTTACTAATATTATGCAGGCATCTCTTTGGATAAATTTATATTCCGAAATCCAAAAGAACTGTTAAATACACTTATTGGCATTATTATTTTATACATTTGTAACCAATGAAAAAGGTTTTTCATAAAATAGCATCGTTTAGTCTAGCACTTGTTGTGTTACTGTCAACTGTTTCGTTTACTGTTGATAGTCATTACTGTGGTGGTATTTTAGTGGATTCCTCCTTATTTGGGCACGTTGAAACCTGTGGCATGGAAGTCCATCAGCAATTACCGTCATCAGAGTGTGACATTTCAATAAAAGATTGCTGTAGTGATGAAGAAGTGATTGTTGAAGGACAAGACACTTTAAAAACATCGTTTGATAGGTTAGATAAAGACCAACAGTTATTTGCCACTGCTTTTATCTACACTTATTTAAATCTCTTCGATGGTCTGGATACCAGCATCGTTCCATTTAGAGATTATGCACCTCCGTTTCTGATAACGGATATACAAAAGCTTCACGAGACGTATTTAATTTGATTTTAAACAGTTTCCGGTCCGATAACTAATCGGATTGGAAAAATTGCCCTGTGGTTCCTGCCATTTTGGGCTTATTTCGTTGTCCTTAATTTTCTGATGTTATCAGGATCTTATTCAATGTTTAACTGTTTAACAATTGATTCAAATGCTAAATAAAAGCATCAAATTTCTCATAGAGAATAAACTTATTGCCGTATTACTACTTGTTTTGTTTGTAGGGTGGGGAGTCATAAATGCGCCTTTTGAATGGAATACAGGTCCATTGCCACGTAACCCTGTAGCCGTAGATGCCATCCCTGATATTGGTGAGAACCAACAAATTGTATTTACGAAATGGGATGGCCGTTCTCCACAAGATATTGAGGACCAAATTACCTATCCGTTAACCACATCGCTTTTAGGAATCCCGGGAGTTAAGACCATACGTAGTTCTTCTATGTTCGGTTTTTCAAGTATCTACATCATTTTTGAAGAGGATATCGAATTCTACTGGAGCCGAAGCCGAATACTGGAGAAGTTAAATTCACTCCCAGCAGGACTACTACCTGATGCAGTGAATCCGGCACTAGGACCGGATGCTACTGGACTTGGCCAAATATATTGGTACACGCTCGAAGGCCGGGATGAAAACGGAAACGTAACAGGGGGATGGGATTTACATGAATTGAGAAGTATCCAAGATTTCTACGTGAAATATGCACTGTCTTCGGCAAGCGGTGTATCTGAAGTGGCCTCTATTGGGGGTTACGTTTTGGAATACCAAGTGGATGTCAACCCAGAGTTGATGAAACAGTACAAAATCGGATTAGATGATGTTGTAAAAGCAGTTAAACAAAGTAATAAGGATGTAGGTGCCCAAACCATAGAAATTAATCAGGCGGAATATTTGATACGTGGCCTGGGGTATGTTAAATCCATTGCCGACCTGGAAAATGCTGTGGTAACATCAGAAAATTTCACCTCTATACGCTTAAAGGACATTGCAAAAGTTTCTCATGGACCCGCTACAAGAAGAGGAATTTTAGATAAAGAAGGGGCAGAAGTTGTAGGTGGTGTTGTGGTCGCGCGTTATGGTGCCAACCCAATGGAGGTCATTAACAACGTGAAGGAGAAAATAAACGAGCTAAGTTCAGGCCTACCTTCTAAAGTTTTGAGTGATGGTAGAACGTCCCAGCTTACCGTGGTTCCCTTTTATGACAGAACAGAACTCATTCAAGAAACATTGGGAACGTTGGACGAGGCACTATCATTGGAGATTTTAATCACCATTTTCGTAATCATTATAATGGTATTCAATTTAAGGGCTTCGGTGTTAATATCCGGTCTCTTACCAGTAGCGGTATTGATGGTTTTTATTTCCATGAAACTGTTTAATGTAGATGCCAATATTGTTGCGCTATCCGGTATTGCGATTGCTATTGGTACCATGGTTGATGTGGGTGTTATTCTTACGGAAAATGTGCTGCGGCATATCGATGAAAACGACGATGATGTACCCATGAATACCGTTGTGTACAATGCAACCGCTGAAGTTTCCGGGGCTATATTGACAGCGGTAATGACCACTATTATAAGTTTCATTCCGGTATTTACCATGATCGGTGCAGAAGGTAAATTGTTTAGGCCGTTGGCATTTACTAAAACAGCAGCCCTAACCGCATCCCTGATCGTGGCCTTATTTTTAATACCCCCGTTTGCAGCCTATTTGTTTAAAAAGCGCAGCTTAAAGACTTCCTTTCGTTATATGCTTAATGGAGCAATGATAATCGTAGGTGTGTTGGCTGTTATTTTTGGATACCCTCTTGGATTAATATTAGTGGCATTTGGTGTAGTAGGCTTCCTATCGTTAAAGGAAAAGATTACCCCAAAACGTGCCAATGACGTTAACATATTTGTGTCTGCCTTTGCCATTATATTTTTATTGGCAGAATACTGGAGGCCCTTGGGAGTAGATCGAAGCTTCTTTATAAATTTAATTTTCGTAGGTCTCATCTGTTTTGGTCTTCTTGGAGTGTTTACACTTTTTAGAAACTATTATGTGCGAATTTTAAATTGGGCATTGCGCAATAAATTGTTATTTCTTTCCGTACCCACAGCCATAGTAATTTTTGGTGTGTTGATTATGCGTAATACCGGTAAGGAATTTATGCCATCCCTGAATGAAGGCTCTTTTCTGTTGATGCCGACTTCCATGCCGCATTCTGGCGTTGAAGAAAACAAACGGGTATTGCAACAATTGGATATGGCAGTTGCTAGCCTTCCTGAGATTGAAACAGTTGTTGGTAAATCCGGTCGTACGGAATCGGCACTGGATCCAGCACCCTTGTCGATGTATGAAAACATAATCCAATACAAATCAGAATACATTCAAAATGAGAAAAGGAAAAGACAGCGATTTAAAGTAAATGAAGATGGATTATTTGTTCTCAAGGATGGAAGTTTGGTTTCAAATCCAAATAATGAAATAGGGGAGGAGAATGCTAATTACGATACATCTAAATTAAAGGACCCATTTTCTGTGAGCAGTGCACAACTTATTCCAGATGATGATGGGGAATACTTTAGAAACTGGCGGCCAGAGATAAAATCCCCAGATGATATTTGGAAGGAAATTGTTAGAGTCACAAAGCTTCCCGGGGTTACCTCGGCGCCTAAATTACAACCTATTGAAACACGATTGGTGATGTTGCAAACAGGGATGCGGGCTCCTATGGGTATTAAGGTGAAAGGGCAAGATTTAAAGGAGATAGAAGCCTTTGGACTGCAGTTGGAGGGCATATTAAAACAATCGGAAGGTGTTAAGAATGAAGCGGTCTTTGCTGATCGTATTGTAGGGAAACCTTATCTGTTGTTGGATATTGACAGAGACCGACTTGCCCGATATGGAATTACCGTAGCGCAGGTGCAACAAGTTATACAAGTGTCCATTGGAGGAATGGTGCTTACACAGACGGTAGAAGGTAGGGAGCGTTATGGTATTCGAGTTCGCTATCCAAGGGAATTGCGCGCAAACCCAAATGATCTGAAGGATATTTATGTTCCCGTAGAAAAGGGGAGTCCGGTCCCCTTAAGTGAGCTTGTTACTATTAGATATGAGCAAGGGCCGCAAGTCATAAAGAGTGAGGATACTTTCCTGGTGGGGTATGTTCTTTTTGATAAAATTGATGGTTTTGCCGAAGTAGATGTGGTGGAGAATGCGCAAGCGCTTATCCAGGGAAAAATCGATTCAGGAGAACTGATTGTGCCTAAAGGGATTAACTATCAGTTCACGGGAACCTATGAAAATCAATTACGAGCGGAGAAAACCTTATCGCTTGTGGTGCCTTTGGCCTTGGCAATCATTTTCTTGATCTTGTATTTCCAATTCCGATCGGTAGCCACATCCTTAATGGTTTTTACAGGGATAGCAGTTGCCTTTGCAGGAGGATTTTTGATGATCTGGTTTTACGGGCAGGACTGGTTCCTAAACTTTAACTTCTTTGGAGAGAATTTACGGGACTTATTTCAAATGCACACCATTAATTTAAGTGTCGCCGTTTGGGTTGGTTTTATTGCTTTGTTCGGTATTGCAACAGATGATGGTGTGGTAATGGCAACCTACCTGACCCAAACCTTTGATAGAAATACGCCCGAAACAAAACAGGAAATAAGAGCCGCTGTAGTTGAGGCTGGAGAAAAACGTATTCGTCCTTGTTTAATGACCACGGCAACAACCATATTGGCGCTATTGCCGGTTTTAACGTCCACAGGGCGTGGAAGTGATATTATGATTCCTATGGCAATTCCAAGTTTTGGAGGTATGCTTATAGCATTGATGACCCTATTTGTGGTTCCGGTATTGTATAGCTGGAGAGCCGAAGTTAAACTTAAAAACGCAGCAAAATGAAACGTATAATAATTTTAATCTGTGTGTTGTTTGTTTCAGCTTTCGCAAAGGCACAAGATCTAGAGAACCTTATTGAGGAAGCATTGACCAATAATCCAGAGATTCAAAAGTTTGATTATCTGTATCAGATCGCTTCCGAAAAAGTAAATGAAGTGAACAGCTTGCCAAATACTGATTTTAATTTCGGGGTTATGGCCATAGCTCCTGAAATGGATATGCCTATGGAGCAATTTAATGCATCTGTAATGCAAATGCTACCGTGGTTTGGAACCATATCGGCAAGGAAGAATTATGCCACCTCAATGGCAGATGCCCAATTTGTTGAAGTTACCATTGCCAAGCGAAAGCTTGTGCTTTCCGTTTCCCAATTCTATTATCTGCTCTATGAAATAAGAGCCAAGCAGGAAATACTTGACAAGAACATAGCGCTTTTGGAAACCTATGAACGCCTTGCACTCACCTCCTTGGAAGTGGGCAAGGCTTCGGCAGTGGATGTATTGCGATTACAGATCAGACAGAACGAGCTAAAACAGGAGAAAGATGTTTTAATGGAGCAAAACAAAGGCATACAGGCCGCGATGAACAGTTTAATGAATCGGGAATATGATTTAGAGGTATCAGTGGTTTCTACTCTGGAAATTCCGGAAGACGACAATTTCTTTAGCTACGAGAGCCTGTCTATAAACCCAGAGTTGCTTAAATATAACAAGCTCTATCAATCGGTTGAACAGGCCGAGTTGCTAAACCAAAAGGAAAGTGGTCCGATGGTAGGGGTTGGGGTGCAATATATCAATCAAGAAAATAGCCCTATGATAACCAGTTCCTATAAAGATATGGTTATGCCCATGGTCTCCTTATCCATCCCCATTTTTAACAATAAATATAAATCCCAAACCAAACAAAATGAATTGCGAAAGCAAGAGATACAATCCCAGAAAGAGGAACTCCTGAATGTACTGACAGCGGATCTATCAAAAGCCATATCTCAACGTAATCAGTCGCGGATTAAATTCACTACACAGGACAAGAACCTGAAACAAGCTGAATATGCCGAAGAAATCCTTATCAAGAACTATGAAACGGGAACTATTAATTTCAATAACGTCCTGGACGTTCAGGAGTTGCAATTGAAGTTTCAAATGGCACAGATCGAGACCGTAAAGCTGTATTACGTCCAGTCCTCTCTTATCAATTATTTAACGAATCAATAATAACAGGATTCGGGGTAATTGGAAGAAAGAATTTTTATTAAAATAGAGAAAATGAATAACATGAAAGCGATACAATATTTAATACTACTCCTGTTAATAGGCTGTCCAACACTTTTTGCGCAATCTGTTGAAGGCAATGTGGACAATTTACCTGTGCACGAATACACATTGACGATTAAAGAAGAAATGGTAAACAAAGCGGGTACGGAAGTAATGGGGATGACCGTCAACGGAACAATCCCGGGGCCAATACTTGAATTTACTGAAGGCGAATATGCGGTTATTTACGTGAAGAACGAAATGAGCGTTGAAACTTCGGTTCATTGGCACGGAATTCTTTTGCCGAATTTTTACGATGGTGTTCCGTATTTGACAACCCCACCAATAAAGCCCGGAACTACTTTTAAATATGAATTTGAAATCAGACAAAATGGAACCTATTGGTATCACTCGCACACCATGTTACAGGAACAAAGTGGAGTTTTCGGATCAATTGTCATCCATCCAAAAGAAGAAAAATTGGATTATGATAAAGAGTTAGTATTGATGCTGTCCGACTGGACAAATGAAAAACCAATGGATGTGCTACGAAACCTTAAGCGGGGCAATGAGTGGTACCAAATGAGGAAAGGTACATCTACACCTTTAAATAAAGTAATTGCACGAGGTGCGTTTGGCGCACAACTCGATTTCTGGCGCCAACGCATGGAAGGTGCCGACATTGCAGATATCTATTATCCTGCATTTTTGGTCAATGGTAAAGAAATTGCGGAATATCCCGAATTTCATCCAGGTGAAAAAGTAAGGTTACGAATTATCAACGGATCTGCCTCTTCACAATTCTGGTTGACGTTTGGTGGTTCAACACCAACATTGGTTTCTGCTGACGGAATTGACATTGTTCCCGTAAAACGAAACAAAACCTTTATTGCAACTGCAGAAACCTATGATTTTATTATTACCGTTCCGGAAAATGGTAAAATAGAGTTCCGATCAATGGTGCAAGATGGCTCAGGGGTTGCCATGGCATACATCGGTAATGGTGAAATTCTGCCTGCTGATATTCTTCCGAGACCTGACAAAATCCATATGATGCAGGAAATGGCCAAAATGAAGATGAAAATGGGGGCTCACGCGCTAAAATTTCGACCGGGCAAGGACGAACGTTTTGAAATGAAAGAGGAATATGGGATGAAAATGGACGACATGAAAGGGATGGAAATGAACGGGACGATGAAGATGGATCATTCTAATATGAAAAAGGAGGTAATGGAAAATGATACGCCAATGGATTCTACGATGACCCATATGGATCATTCTAAAATGGAAAATGGTGATATGAACCCGCATGCTGGACGGGCAGGAATGGCAGAACCTGCAAAATCCAAAATGATGGATATGAATGGTAAGGACCCAAGCACCATGGAGGGGATGGACCTGGCTGCTAGCGAAGCAGGTATGTTTTCAGAATATAATTACGATTATTTGAAGTCCCCTGTAAAAACCACATATGCGAAAGATACACCAGTAAATGAAATTTTACTGAACCTCACCGGGAATATGAATCGGTATATATGGAGTATGAATGGGGTTCCCTTGTTTGAAACCGATAAGATAAAAATAAAGGGAAATCAAGTTACCCGAATCAAATTGAATAACCTGACCATGATGCACCATCCAATGCATTTACACGGTCATTTTTTTAGGGTTATTAATAAAAATGGGGAATACTCGCCATTAAAGCATACGGTAAATGTCCCGCCAATGCAGGAAATTACTATTGAATTTTATGGCGATGAGTATGGGGATTGGTTTTTTCATTGTCATATTCTATACCATATGATGGGCGGTATGGCCAGAGTAATGAGCTACGATACGCCAAGGGATATTAGAATGAAAGCATATCCTGTTTCAAAATTAATCCACGAAACAGATCAATGGTATTCTTGGGGAATGGTCGATGTTGCTTCGCATATGACTGGAGCTACGTTAATGACATCCAATATAAGAAATCAGTTTACGTTTTCGGCAGAATACGGATGGAATGAAAACATTGAGGCAGAATTCACCTATGAACGCTATCTACACGATTATTTACGTGTTTTTGGAGGTGTTAATGTTGAAAACGAAGATGCCGATAGTCTGGACGAAATAAACACAACTGCTATAGCAGGAATACGGTATTTAACACCCTATTTGTTTAATCTTGATGTGCGTATGGATAGTAAGCTACGTCCACAAATTAGTTTGAGTCGTGCGATAACTATTTTTCCGAGAACTGTTGTTTTTGGAGTGTACGAGTATCAAGCGGATTTTGGATGGGTAGACAAGCTACCACAAGGAGATAACTTTAAAGAAGAAGCAACCTGGAGTACCGGGATTGAATATTTCTTGTCTAAAAACCTTTCAATTATGGGTAGTTATGATAACCGTTTTGGAGCAGGTGGCGGACTATCAGCACGTTTTTAATGGCCCTTAAAATAATAATAATATCAACAATTAAAATCAAAAACAATATGAGTAAATTAAAATCAACATTAAGTATAGCTGTGTTCACATTTATAACCTTAACAGCAATATCTTGTAAGGATAATAAAAAGGAACAAAACAAGACTGATGGGAACCATTCAGAAATGAATCACGACAACAGTGATGGCCATCACGATGGTAATAAAAAGGAGATTGTAATGAGTGGTAGCGGTAATTCTGAAACCGTATTAAATGACTACTTCAATCTTAAAAATGCTTTGGTTGCAGATGATAATGCCAAAGCCAAAGAACTTGGAGTAATTATGGCAAAAAGTTTTCAAAATCTTGATGTTTCAAATTATACAGATGCACAAAAAGCAGATTTAAAGGATATTATTGAAGATGCTGTTGAGCAATCAGAACATATTTCTGACAGTGATATAGACCATCAGCGTGAGCATTTTAAAATGTTGAGTAAGGATATAATCGATATGGTTGCCGTTACAGGATCTGAAAACACAGTATACCAGCTGTTTTGCCCAATGTACGATAGCGGTAGTGCTTGGTTAAGTATGAGCAAGGAAATTAAAAATCCTTATTACGGAAGCAAAATGATGAATTGTGGCAAGGTTCAAAAAGAGATTAATTAAATGAGAATTGTAAAGATCATAGTATTGGTATTATTGGTCGCGTTTGTGGGAATTCAATTTATTCCCACAGAACGCAATCAAAGTGATACTGTTCCTTCATCTGATTTTATGTTGGTTAATAATGTTCCGCCAGCTATTAAGGAGAAGTTACAGGTATCTTGCTATGATTGCCACAGTAATAATACCAAGTACCCTTGGTATAATAGGATTCAACCTGCCGCTTGGATTTTGGAAGACCATATTAAAGAAGGTAAAGCTGATCTTAATTTCAGCGAATGGGATTCGCTTTCAAGCCGAAGAAAATCAAGTAAACTTCGATCAATTATCAAGCAAATAGAAAGCGGGGAAATGCCTTTATATTCGTACACTTTAATTCATAAAGATGCGGCGTTTTCAAAGGCAGAAGCAGAAGAAATGATCACTTGGATCACACGATTAAAAGACAGTTTATAATTATTAATTAAAATTTAATAAAATGAAAAGTTTAAAAATGAGTATTGCAGGAATGCTATTGTTAGTAGTTTCTTTTACCAATGCACAGAGTGTTGATGCTAAAGCAGAAGCTATATTAAGTGATTATTTCAGTTTAAAAGATGCTTTGGTAGGCGATGGCGCTAAAGTAGCGGCACAATCTGGCACCAAACTGGTAGCCTCTCTTAAAGCGTTTGAAATGAGCAGTTATACAAAGGAACAACAAGAAGAACTAACCGATATCTTTGAAGATGCTATTGAACACGCAGAGCATATTTCTGAAAGTGCCATAGATCATCAACGGGAGCACTTTAAGATTTTGAGCAAGGATATTACTGATATGGTAGCCATTACAGGGACAAAAAGCACTTTGTATGAACAATTTTGCCCAATGTATGATAAGGGTAGTGTTTGGTTAAGTACAAGTATGGAAGTTAGAAATCCCTATTATGGTAGCGGAATGCTTAAATGCGGAAAAGTTCAAAAAACTATTCAATAGATATCTATTCCTTAAGACGTCTTATCAATATTCTGGTTTATCAGTTAACAAGAAGGTTATAAGATGATTAAGATGTCTGAATAGTCTTTAAGTCCTGTCGTGGGAAGGAAAATAAATTTGACATTTAATGGTAAATCCTTCCCGTGTCAGGCACAAATGAATAATCATTAAAAACACTTTTTATAAAGATAAAGGAAGAAAAAATAAATCTTATGAGACTACGTATCCCTTTTAGCCTATTGTTATACACACTTGTTTTCACCGCCTGTAAACAAGAAAAAAAAGAAGCCGAAATAATCCCTGAACAATCACAAATAGAAACTATATCCAAGTCGCCACAAAAAGTATTGAGTCCACATATTTCAACAATAGTTATAATTGGTGATACTCAAATTCAAATCAACTATTCATCACCTGGGGTGAGAAATAGGATGATATTTGGTGGTTTGTTGGCTTACGATCAGGTGTGGCAAGCTGGTGCACATATGGCTACCTGGATAGAGACCAACAACGATTTAATTATTGATGATAAAGTGTTACCTGCTGGTAAATATGGATTTTTCACTATTCCTTCAAAGAATGAATGGACCGTTATTTTTAATTCTAATTGGAATCAACACGGGAAAGATGAGTACAATGAAAAGGATGATGTTTTACGTTTTAAGGCTATACCAAAAACATCAGGTGAAATAATAGAACACTTAGAATATAAGATTATTAAGGCTAATGAGAAAGAAGGGGCTATATCACTAGCTTGGGAAAGAGTATTTGTTAGTTTCAACTTTCAATTAAAACAATAATGGTAAATAGGCATAAGGTTATAAAAATAAGTCAAACACACTACTAAGTGGTTTTTACTTTTAAACACTTTATTACCAACTATTGAAAAAATAATTGAAAAGAAACGAAAATTAATAATTCTTAACTCGACATAAGATGGGAAATTCAAATCAACACAAGAATAATAACTACACAAAATTCGTAGGAATGTTGGCGGCATCCTTTGTAGCAATGTACATTACAATGTATTTGAATACCTATGAGTTAGACCATGTTTACTTTAGTTTAACACGATTTTATATGAGTTGCTTGGGCATCGCTGCAATGGCTATTATAATGTTTCTGGTGATGCGTAATATGTATAATAATAAAAAGAAAAATATCTCGATCGTCTTGGGGAGTATTGTTTTATTCGCAGGTGCATTTAGTCTTGTTAGGGCCCAGGCCCCAATTATTGGCGATGTACTCTGGATGAAGGCTATGATCCCGCATCACTCAATTGCTTTATTGACCAGTAAACGAGCTGATATACAAGATCCAGAAGTTAAGAAATTGGCAGAAGATATAATTAAAGCACAAGAAAAAGAGATTACAGAAATGAAAGCAATGATAACACGATTGGAGAATAACAAATAAATATACAAACAATGAAAAAGAATATAATTTACATAGGTGTTGCCTTGATTGTTGGGCTGTTGGGTGGCTATCTCCTTTTTGGGGGTGATGCTTCGGATAGGGCTGCAAATTCCAAAGACAACCACGATCATACAGAAGAAATAGCTTCTAACCAAATGTGGACCTGCTCTATGCACCCACAGATTATGCAACCAGAACCAGGAGATTGTCCTCTTTGTGGGATGGATTTAATACCGGCCGAAACTGGTGCAGATGGTCTTAGTGCCAATGAAATTAAAATGACCGAAAATGCAATGGCTTTGGCCAATATCCAAACGTCGGTAGTAGGACAGGGCCAAATGGGAAAGAATTCCCTTAAATTGTCTGGAAAGATAAAAGCCAATGAAGAAACAAATGCCGTACAGGTTACCTATTTTGCAGGAAGAATTGAAAAACTATACGTAAATTCTACAGGGGAACGTGTTGGCACAGGGCAACGCTTGGCCACCATTTATTCCCCAGAATTAGTTGCAGCACAGCAAGAGCTACTTACCGCTTCCTCTTTAAAACAATCGCAACCAGAACTGTACAAGGCTGTTAGGAACAAGCTTAAATTATGGAAACTTTCGGAAAAGCAAATTAATGCAATAGAAGCTGCTGGAAAAGTCCAGGAGAACTTTCCTGTATTTGCAACAGTATCAGGAACAGTAACGGAGAAAATGGTGGAAGAGGGAGATTATTTAAAGCTAGGACAACCCTTATTCAAAATTGCCAATCTTAACACAGTATGGGCAGAATTTGATGCCTACGAAAACCAACTTTCTTCCTTGAAAAAAGGACAAAACATCAAAGTAACTACCAACGCTTATGGCAATGAAGTATTTGATGCCAACGTTACGTTTGTTGATCCCCTATTAAATTCAGCTACACGAACGGTGGTCGTAAGAGCGGTCTTAAAAAATAAGAATGACCTCTTTAAACCAGGAATGTTTGTTGAAGGTATTATCGAAGGCACACAAACAAGAACCGAGAATACCATTTCCGTACCCTCAACAGCGGTTATGTGGACTGGTGAGCGCTCTTTAGTATATGTTAAAACAGATCCTAACGAGGCTATTTTCGAGATGAGGGAAGTGTTATTAGGCGATGCCAACGGAGACACTTATACGATACTGGAAGGGCTTAAAAATGGGGATGTAGTGGTAACTAATGGGACCTTTACAGTAGATGCCGCTGCACAGTTACAGGGCAAAAGGAGCATGATGAATGCCAAAGGAGGTAAAACAACAACAGGCCACGAAGGTCATTTTGGAATGCAGGAAGATAGTTCGGGAGAAAATGCGGGTATAACCGATCATTCTGAGATGAAGGAAAGGCTGCAAGTCTCCGATAAGTTTAAAAAGCAGTTGAAACAAGTTTTTGATGATTATATCCTATTAAAGGATGCATTGGTCAGTGATAAGGGCAATGACGCCCAAAGGGCTGCAAAAAATATTGGAGAAAATTTAGCAAAGGTAGATATGAAGCTACTCAAAGATGAGAAAGCACACAACCATTGGATGACTATTCAAAACGAACTGAAGAAATCCGCCAATGCCATTGGGAGTACTTCGGAATTAACAACGCAAAGAGGACATTTTAACCATCTATCTGCCCATATGATAAGTAGTGTGCAGCTATTTGGGATCGACCAAGAGGTGTACGTAGAGTTTTGCCCTATGGCTAATGATGACAAAGGCGCTTACTGGTTAAGTTTAGAAAAGGAGATCCGCAACCCATATTATGGAGCAGCAATGTTAAAATGTGGCGAGGTAAAAGCAACGCTACATTAAAACGAATTATGGATCAATCAATTAATCTGAATAAGACTATAAGTAACCTTGGTTTATAAAGGAGAACGTTGATGTATAAAACTAGGATAAAAAGTTGATAAAAATGAAAAAAAGCGTCAATCTATAAGTGATTTTGCGAAATCATCACTTTGGCGGTATTGGCGCTTATTTTTATAACTATTGGAATAGCTGGTAGTTATTTTCCATTTTATAGGGCAGTGTTTAAAATGTTTTGAAATTAGAGGAATATGATAACCATATACATAAAAAACATGGTCTGTCCAAGATGTATTGCGGCAGTATCCAATATTCTGGAACAACTGGAGATTCCATATACTTCTATCAAATTGGGAGAAGTAGAATTACCTTCAGCACTTGCCTTGAAGAAAAAATTCGCATTATCCATAAGACTTCAGGAATCCGGTTTCAGTTTAATCGACGATCGTAAAAGTCAGCTTATTGAACAAATGAAAACATTGGTCATAGACAAGGTCCATCATTCGTCGGAAGAGTTGGATATTAAATGGGCGGACCATATAAGTGAGATGCTACATCTTGATTATAAATACTTAAGTTCTCTTTTCTCATCTGTAGAAAGCATCACGTTTGAACAATATATCATTAGTCAAAAAATTGAACGTGTAAAAGAACTCATCGTTTATGACGAACTAACCTTGAGTCAGATAGCTTTTAAACTTCACTATAGTAGCGTGGCCTATTTAAGTAATCAGTTTAAAAAGATAACAGGTATGACACCCTCGCAATTTAAAAAAGGTACTGAAAAAAATAGAAAATTTATTGATGAAATTTAGCTACAAAAAGATTGATCGGTAAATTCTACAAATCATTCAGCTTATAACACAACACATTGAAGTCCTTTAATCTTGAAATTTGTAGTATACAAATAAGAATAGGATTATGGAGACAGTTAACATATTTGAAACCAAAGAAAAGAACAAGAAACAGGGGATAAAAGAATCATTCCCTGTTACGGGAATGACCTGCGCATCTTGTGCATCTAGCGTCGAATCTGTGTTAAAACACACAAAAGGTGTATTTGATGCAAGTGTAAATTTCGCCAATAGTTCTGTGCTCGTGGAGTACGACGAGGCTTTAAGCCACAATCAACTTCAAAATGCACTTCGCGAAGTAGGTTATGATATTATTATAGATGCAGAGGATCCTACTGAAGTGCAACGAGAACTTCAGCAAAAAAACTACCAAGACATAAAAAGGCGTACTATCTGGTCGGCCATTCTTACCCTACCGATTTTTGTGGTGGGAATGTTCTATATGCAATGGGAACCGGGTAAGTGGACTTCATTGGTATTGACCATTCCAATTCTTTTTTGGTTCGGGCGCAGTTTTTTCATCAATGCTTATAAGCAAGCCAAACACGGTAAAGCAAATATGGATTCATTGGTGGCTTTAAGTACCGGAATCGCTTTCCTGTTTAGTTTATTTAATACTTTTTTCCCTGAATTTTGGTTGAGTCGTGGTATTGAGCCTCATGTTTATTATGAGGCGGCTACAGTAATTATAACCTTTATTTCATTGGGGAAGCTAATGGAAGAAAAGGCGAAATCCAATACCTCTTCGGCCATAAAAAAGCTGATGGGCCTACAACCTAAAACACTTAAAATCATAGAGAATGGGGAAGAAATAGAAATTCCTATTTCATCCGTGCAAGTAGGTCAGACCATTTTGGTACGTCCTGGAGAAAAGATTCCTGTGGACGGGAAAGTTTCCAAAGGAAGATCTTATGTAGATGAAAGTATGATTACAGGAGAGCCGGTCCCAGTAGAAAAGACAAAGGATGAAAAAGTATTTGCAGGTACGGTAAACCAAAAAGGGAGCTTTCAGTTTGTAGCCGAAAAAGTAGGAAGCGAAACCTTGCTGTCACAAATCATCAAAATGGTACAGCAAGCCCAAGGAAGTAAGGCCCCCGTCCAAAAGCTTGTCGATAAGATTGCTGGTATTTTTGTGCCTATAGTATTAGTTATATCCATAATTACGTTCATTGTTTGGATGTTAGTAGGAGGCGATAATGCTTTTTCCCACGCCTTATTAACTTCGGTTGCAGTATTGGTTATTGCATGTCCCTGTGCTTTGGGATTGGCAACACCTACGGCCATAATGGTAGGCATTGGTAAAGGAGCCGAAAACAATATTCTTATAAAAGATGCTGAAAGTTTAGAGCTTGGTTATAAAGTAAATGTGGTAATCCTTGACAAAACAGGCACCATTACAGAAGGGAAACCGTTGGTAACTGATATACTTTGGAAAGAAAAACTCGAAAATGAGAATGAATACCAAAAAATACTTTTGGCTGTTGAGTCACAATCCGAACATCCTTTAGCGGAAGCGGTTGTTAACCATTTGAAAGAGCAAAATGTTGAACCAGCAGAAATTACTTCCTTCGAAAGTATTACGGGAAAAGGTGTAAAAGCTAAAACAGAAAACGGGTTAAAATATTACGTGGGTAATCATAGATTAATGGTCGATAATAATGTCCAAATCGATTCATCCCTAATGCAAGCCGCAGAAAGCCTAGAAGATCAGGCAAAAACTGTAATATTCTTTGGTAGTGAAAAACAAGTGTTAGCGATACTTGCCATTACAGACAAGATAAAAGAAACTTCAAACAAAGCGATAGCTACTCTTCAAGAAAGAGGTATTGAGGTATATATGCTTACAGGAGATAATAATAAAACTGCATCTGCTGTGGCAAAACAAGTGGGAATATCAAATTATAAAGGCGAAGTAATGCCTTCGGACAAAGCTGCTTTTGTTGAACAATTACAAGCAGAAGGAAAGATAGTAGCAATGGTAGGCGATGGTATCAACGATTCTCACGCTTTGGCGCAGGCCAATGTAAGTATCGCAATGGGTAAAGGCTCGGACATAGCGATGGATGTAGCAAAAATAACACTGATAACCTCGGATTTACAATCCATTCCCAAAGCATTGGAACTTTCAAAAAGAACCGTATTGGGCATTCGTCAGAACTTGTTCTGGGCATTCATTTATAACATCATTGGGATTCCTATTGCTGCCGGGGTACTGTATCCCATAAATGGTTTTTTATTGGACCCAATGATTGCAGGGGCAGCGATGGCTTTCAGTAGCGTATCTGTAGTAGCAAATAGCTTAAGACTTAAACGAGTGAAACTTTAATATTAATTATAAATTCAAATGCAATGAAAACATTAAAATTTAAAACAAATATCAATTGTGGTGGTTGTGTATCAAAAGTAACCCCTTTATTAAACAAACAAGATGGTGTGGAAAGCTGGGAAGTGGATACCGTTAATCCGGATAAAATTTTAACCATAAAAAGCGATGGTGCTACAGAAGAAGATGTAAAGGCTACATTGCAAAAATTAGGTTTTAAAGCGGAAGCTGTAGATTAATACTTTCGTTTTAATCTTGATAATTCCCCATTGGCTTAGCCACTCCTCCCTGTAACCATTTGCCTCCTCCGCTAGCCTCCTTTGCCATAGTAGCATGGCTACGAAGGTCGGAAAGCTTCTGCAGTCCGATTATGCAAAGTCTTTGACGGAGGACTGGCAATATGGCAGGGGACGAAGGCTTTCGGAATAGTCGGTTCTATCTAAGAAATTATTTATTTTCAGTTGAGAAGGTGTGCAAAAGAGATGGGAAACAAAAGGCGACCTTTCAATCAGCAACTTTCATATCTTTTATTCTCATACAAGCGTTCTGTGCCCAACCAATTACCTTTCTGACGGGCGGTCCATGATCTTATCTCCAAATATTTTCGTCCCTCTTTTATCCAGATATAGGATATTTCAATTCTACGTAGAATATGGTCTTGACAGTGTTAAAATAAAAGGCCGCTTTTCCTGGTTGGGAAAGGTAACTTCGTCTCGGGGAAGAAAGAAAAACGTACCAGACTGATTAGCTTATAACTCTTTTATTTAACCATGATAAATCTCATACTTTCGTGATTTTTTTAGCGAGAGATTTACCTCATAATATTAAAGCATACTATTATGATTGGATTAAAATTCAGCAAGATTATAACTACAATTTTATTTGTGTTTTTACTTTTTGGCAGCAGCCTAACGGCTCAAAAGTACCACCTAGTAAATGGAGAGTCTTCTTTACTCGTGCTAGGTACTTCCAGTTTGCACGATTGGGAGATCAATGCCGAAGACCAATCCGGGGTGTTGATCCTTAAAAATATAGAAACTGGGAAAATAGAACATTTAAGTCTAGAAGTAAATTCCGAAAGCTTAAAAAGTGGTAAGTCTTCAATGGACAGAAATACCTACAAGGCATTGGATACTAAGACACATAAAAAAATTGTCTTCCAATTATCCGAAGTCAAAGATGTGAAACCGAACGGTAATGGGAAATTCAAGGTGAAGACCTCTGGGGACCTGACTATTGCCGGTGTAAAGAACGCTATTACATTGGATTTGGATATGACATTAGCTGGTGAAAAAATAACCCTGATCGGACTAAAGAAGATAAAAATGACCGATTTCAAAATTGACCCGCCTAAAGCACTATTGGGAACTATTACCACCGGTGATGATATCACCATAAAATTTAATACCGTTTTAACTAAATAGAATTATAATCAATTAAATATAGAAGTATGACATCAATAATTAAAAAAGCTGTTTGTGTAGCACTAGTAATGGCCGGATTTGGTTTAAGTGCACAGGACCGAAAACTGGATAATTTTAGACAACCCGATAAAAGTGGGATCAATGTATTTGAAGCGCCAAAGGACACCGTTTCTGTTTTCGATGGGGTGAAGGTAAGAATTGGAGGGTCGTCTACCCTACAATATCAGGCTGTAGACCATAGTAATTCAGGCGCTGTAGTCCTTAAGGATATCGGTTACAATTTTAATTTGGCAACCGCCAACCTAGATTTGGATGTTGCGTTGTTTGATGGGGTAAGAATGCATTTGAGAACTTATTTGTCCTCAAGGAACCATCCGGAACCTTATGTTAAGGGAGGGTATTTCCAAATAGACAAGCTAGATTTTATCCGTGAGGGGTTTATGGAAAATGTTATGCAGTATGTAACCATTAAGGTGGGGCATATGGAGAATAACTATGGGGATGCCCATTTTAGAAGAACGGACAATGCTCAGGCCATGTACAATCCATTTGTAGGAAACTTGATTATGGATGCCTTTACTACAGAGGTAGGAGGGGAAGTATATTTCCGAAAAAATGGATTTATAAGTATGTTGGGAATTGCCAATGGTAAATTAAATCAGGCTGTTAATAAAACCGACGGATCAACTGGTGGAGCCTCTTTCTTGGCGAAATTGGGGTATGACAAACAGGCCAGTGAAGATTTAAGGTATCGGATCATGGGGTCTGTTTATACCACGGGATATGTGCCAAATTCCTATTTGTATACCGCAGACCGTACAGGATCTAGGTACTATTTTGTGATGGCAGATGAAAACGCTACCACCGGTAGTAGTTTCAGGTCTGGAAGGTATAACCCTAACATGAAAAATCAGGTAACTGCAGTTATGATCAACCCATTTGTAAAATATAGGGGACTAGAGTTTTTCGGAACTTTTGAGCATACCAGTGGAAAAGCAGCTACTGAAACCAGTAACAGAACAGCTACCCAATACGCTGGGGAATTGATCTACAGATTTGGCCAAGATGAAAATTTATTTTTGGGAGGTAGATATAATGTGGTGAATTCGGAGGAAATGAGTGGGGATGATATTGATATCTCAAGATTTCAATTGGGAGCAGGATGGTTTATGACGAAAAATATCCTTGCCAAGGTAGAATATGTAAACCAACAATATAAAGATTTTCCAACAACAAGTATCTTAAATGACGGGGAGTTTAAAGGCTTAATGCTAGAAGCGGTTATTAGTTTCTAAATGATAGTGGGTCTTTACAAATGACTTAAAATTAAATATATTTGCCCGGGCGGAAAAGTTTACTTTCGCTCGGGCATTTTATTGAGCGCAGTTAAACAGCCACAAATACACTAACAGTGAAGAGGGTATTGTGCATCGCTACATTTTTTCTACTACTTGCTTTTAATTTCAAGGATTCCTCGCAAAACCGAACGGTAGTTACTATTGTACCGGGGGGTGGCTTGATGATCCCGGGGACTACCAATAACAGTACCTTTAGCTGTGATTTTGACATAGATAGATTAAAGGGGCCTATTCCTGTCAATTATGAGAAAATTGGTGGTAAATATATTTTCAAAAAAGCTATCTTAGTATTTAACAAACAGGGCTTTGACTGTGGAGTCAGGGGTGTAAGCAGGGACTTCCACGATCTTTTAAAATCTGGGAAATACCCAAGGATACTTTTAAAATCTGGGAAATCGATGGGGATATATTACACGATTTATTGTTAAACACTACAGTAGAAATAAAGATTACTGGCAACACCGATTCCTTTAAAATTCCTGTGGCAATAGCCGAAAATAAACCTAAATGTGTTTCAGACGCATTAAAATGAAGTTTGGGCGTTTTTTTTTAAGCTCAAAGCACCAAAAAAATCTTTTGGGCTAATTGTGGTCCACGATTCCATAACCTTTAATTTTGATTTGGCAATTCCGGAAGGCTGATTTTTTTTCTTAGATTATATCCTTTCCATGTCCAGAAAAGAAAAAGGAGACTTGCAATAGGAAATACGAAAGAATACATGAATCGACTTAATATCTAAAGGTTCTGGTTCTGATAAAACAGTGAATATCAACTTATAAAATAGATGTTGGGCAAAATTGACATACATATCTTGACACTCAATAAATATATAGTCTTATGATGTTTTTAAATGTCAAAATCTTCTACGTTTTCCGATCGGTTCAAAACCGATAAAGATTAAAGCCAGCATGAATTCGCTGCTTCAAAGTCAACTTTCTAGGTATTTCTGATTCTTTTATGGGTTCACTTTTTTGTCTCGAATGCTTTCATCATAATTCTTGGTATTGTAGATATCCACCGTGTCCTTTAACCAACCAATCGGTTTGGGCAAAACAAAAAATGAGAGACAGGACGGATGACATCAACTAAACTATAATACACTTAGCTCACCGGATTCGAGCGCACTTTTCAAATCCGCCGATACTACTGTGTGGCTATTAAAGAACCTTCTACCATCGGCCCTCTTGATTTTCACCTGTAATGTACCGTCCTTTTTTTGCTTTACCGATGTTACCACCACTTTGTTTCCCTCGACGCTTTTAAAATTGGCGATTCCGCCCTTTTTGATAATGAAATTGGGTCTTGGAAAATCGATATGTTTGTACCTAGGTGTATCGGGACGGCCTATTTCAAGTAGATCGCCTACTTTTACCTCTGAGGGCTTGGCCTCTTGCGCATTGATATTTGTGGTCGCTACCACGAACAGAATTGCTAATAATAATCTTCTCATAACTGTATATTTGGGGTTTATAAATAATTTTCATTTAACTTTTTTACTAAAAATCCATTTCGAAATAAGAACCTGACTATAGTTGATGCGATTGCTTCACTTTAGTAATCTTTTATGTGCTTAACATCTCTCCCTCTTTCCAGCACCAATGTCTTTAAACCCTTTTCGCAAAGTTCCTTTGCCGTCAAGCCTCCTGAGATTCCGGACCCTATCACTATAACATCATAAGTGTTTTCGAATTTATCCATAGCCTATATCATCATTTTTGAATTGTTATCAAATTCCAGTATGCTAAACATATCGCCGTTTTTATTGTTGTAATGAGCAGTCGACAATATTCAATTTCAAGGATCCTTTTAAAATTTAATCAAGATACTCATTTATTTATTTCCAATATTCCTCATCCTGATGAATAAATTCAAAAGGAACAACTAAGGTCCCAGTTAAATCAACTGTCAAAGAAAATATACCGATTGCGTAAAGTCTCCTGATTTATAGCTTCACCAACTCGGCATTCGTCTCTCGTGGCAATAGTAGTTTCTAAGGAAATTTACCTTCCGATTTACTCAAAGGACAGGTTTATAAAAGAGAGGGAAGATTATCTTCACAAATCCGATGTCGTTGACTAGAAACACCAACCAATTATAAAATCTAGAGTCAAACACTCTGTAAAATTTTTATTTGCTAAAAAAGTGAAGGGAATAATTTATTCACCTACCTTGCTCTGTTAAAATTTAAACCGAAATTAATCAGCTATACCTACATGTCGTGATGACTACTGACGAAATCGTAACCATATGAAGAAATTTTATTTGGACTATTTATTATCACATTTATTGGATGTAACAATAATGTGAAGAACGAATTATTACATCCAGAAAAACAAATATTGGGAGTTGATGATTCCAATAAAATAAAGGTGCTGAATTTTGGGACAATGCACTTAAGTGGAAGTGGAGACGCCTTTTCTTCCACGACCAATATTAACGACCCTATGGTGGCAATCCAAATACAAAAGGTTATTAATATGTAATATCCATGATATAGAAGATTGCTCCGTAAATTATTAGACGGAGTGCACCTATCACTCCGCACTTTTGCAGTTCAATTATTGTAAAATTTGTACTACATTTGTCCGTTATAAGTTCTTTACATTCTTCATCAACCGGAAAAGGTTTTACTTAACTTTAGTTATATAGGGAATCGTGTGTAAATCACGAACTGTCGCGCAACTGTAAGTAGCATACCAAAAGTTTTCATCAAAGATTGTCCACTGCAATAGCGGGAAGGACGATGAGAACTGTTACAAGTCAGGAGACCTGCCTATTCCGAATTGACAATGCTTTCGCGATTCGAAGCTTTGGTCGGACAAGTATGCTTTTAAACAAGTCAGTTAATTCTAAATTAGGACAATTGAACTGTGTTTTGCATACGAACTGTCTTTCTTAAATTTCCATTTCAAATAGAGTATTGCGAAGTTCTGCAAAAGAGCTTTTAACTAATTATTAATTAATTTTAAAAGTTAAAAGAAGATGCAAATACACAACCTTGCCTACCCGCGTATTGATAGCAACAAAGAACTCCATAAAAGCCTGTAAGAAATTTTGATCAGACAAAATATCAGTGAAAGACCTAAAAAACAGGATCTACTATTTACCAAAACATTGATACTATTAATTGTGCCTGAACAGGATTTTATTAATGAAAAATTAAAACGATTGTTTGTGTGCAGATGGTATGCAAAAAATGCAATTGGAATTTCGTAACCCATCCTTTCAGAATAAACTCAAAAATATCTTGTCAAATTTTATAAAAAGCCCAAATAAACTTTATATGTAACTACTTTAAAAGAAAAATTATAGACCACAGAAACACAAATTATTAATGCTTTTCTCTAAGCAGAATTAAAATTATGACATACTTATTAGATAATTATTAATGCCCTATTAATCAGTATCATGATTTCAAATGTTGATAACCATGTGGAAAACCAAAATGGAGATATCAAAAACGTAAAAAACAAAGCCAGACCTTTATTTTTTAACAGGATTTAAATTTTAAACATAGAACCAATATGAAAATCACCTCGATTATAAAAAGAGGCTTTTTAACAGAATCCTTTCATTTAGAAAAGATAAGCAACGCCATACTTAAGGCCATGACTGCCGTTCAACACGGTGGATACGAAGATGCCGAACGCATTTCTAGTAATGTTTTTACATTTCTATTGGAGCGAAAAGAATTGGATGAAGATTACATACCAACGGTAGAGGAGGTCCAAGATCTAGTAGAAACCAAACTTATGGAAAGTGGTTTTTTTGATGTAGCAAAAGCCTATATTTTATACAGAAACGAACAAACAAAGAAACGTAAAACTAATATTTTCGAGAAACGTATCAATTTAAAACCCTATGAGTATCCAGACCTTTATGAATATGTACCAGCAATTAGACATTCATATTGGATCCATACGGAGTTTAACTTTACAAGCGATATACAAGATTTTAAAACAACGCTCACAGATGTTGAGCGTAATGCCATAAAAAATACAATGTTGGCTATTTCTCAAATAGAAGTTGCTGTAAAGAGCTTTTGGGGAGATATATACCATAGAATGCCTAAGCCAGAAATTGGCTCGGTAGGTGCAACATTTGCCGAAAGTGAAGTGAGGCACCATGATGCCTATTCACATTTACTTGAAGTTTTAGGTTTAAACGAAGAGTTTAAAAATCTAAAGAAAAAGCCGGTAATCATGAAACGTGTTCAGTACTTGGAAACCGCACTTAAAAATTCGAGAAGTGACGATAATAAAGAATATTCAGAATCTATTTTGCTCTTTTCACTATTCATAGAACATGTATCTCTTTTTTCCCAATTTCTTATTATCATGGCTTTTAACAAGCATAAAAATATGCTAAAAGGGATCTCTAATGTAGTTGAGGCAACCTCTAAAGAAGAGCAGATCCATGGTGATTTTGGTATAGATATTATTAAAATCATAAAAGCTGAAAATCCAGATTGGTTTGATGAAGATTACCAAGTAGTGATTCAAGAAATGTGTAGAGAAGCCTTTGATGCGGAAAGTAAGATAGTTGATTGGATTTTTGAGGATGGAGAGCTCGATTTCTTGCCCAAAAAACTAGTTAACGAATTTATAAAACACCGATTTAACAACTCCCTTGAGAGTATCGGGATAAGTAAAATATTTGAAATAGATCAAACACTTTTAGCAGAAACTGAATGGTTTGATGATGAAATTATAGGGACAAAACACGGTGATTTTTTCGTGAAGCGCTCCATCAATTATAGTAAAAGAACCCAAAGTTTAACAAGTGAAGACCTTTTTTAAATATGAACAACAACAAATCAACCGTAGATCTAGAAATCGAAAACTTAAACGAGAAGGAATTACTTGTTAAATCAAAAAAAGAAGCTCTTGGAAAGAATAAACAACAAACCAGTGCTGGTTTTGAATGGTTAACCGAACACAGTCGAAATTTTTTATCCCTAGGCTATTTATACAATGGAATGACTGCCGAACAGCGCATTCGTGAAATTGCAGATAGAGCTGAAGAAATACTTCAAATACCTGGGTATTCCGATAAATTTTACGGATATATGTCGGAAGGGTTTTATTCTTTGGCATCTCCAGTTTGGTCTAATTTCGGAAAGAAAAGGGGACTTCCAATTAGCTGTTTCGGGTCACATGTAAATGATGATATGGGTAACATATTGTACACACAAGCGGAAGTGGGTATGATGTCTAAACTTGGTGGGGGTACTTCCGGATATTTCGGTAAAATTCGTCATCGTGGAGCCGAAGTAAAAAACAACGGACAAGCTTCAGGAGCTGTGCATATAATGCAACTTTTTGAATCTATGGTCGATGTGGTAAGTCAAGGATCTGTGAGACGTGGCCGTTTTTCACCTTATTTACCTGTAGAGCATCCAGATATTATGGAATTCTTGGAAATTGGTACAGAAGGCAATCCCATTCAAGAGCTTACCCATGGGGTTACAGTAACCAATAAGTGGATGGAAGAGATGATTGATGGTGATAATGAAAAGAGAACTATTTGGGCCAAAGTATTACAGCGAAGAGGAGAAATGGGATATCCATATATTTTCTTTAAAGACAATGCAAACAATGCTGCAGCCGATGTTTATCGCAATGAAAAACACACCATTTACGCCAGTAATTTATGTACAGAAATCATGTTGCCATCAAGTGATGAATGGTCATTTGTATGTGTATTATCTTCTGTGAATTTATTACATTATGATAAATGGAAAGACACCGATGCTGTTGAAACGATGGTGTATTTTCTAGACGCGGTGATAACAGAATTTATACAGAAGTTAGAAGTTTATAGAGATTCTGAAGAAAGGGAAGATCGCCAAACATTTCTCTTTATGGAACGAGCCTATAATTTTGCAAAGGATAATAGAGCATTAGGCTTGGGAGTGTTGGGTTGGCATTCGTTGTTACAATCTAAAATGTTGCCATTTAACAGCCAAGAGGCTTATAGTATGAATAGTGAGATTTTTAAAGTTATCCAACAAAAATCATATGCTGCTTCAAAGGAATTGGCCGATAAATTTGGTGAACCAAAAGTACTTAAGGGCTATGGCAGACGGAACGCAACTTTAAATGCTATTGCCCCGACAACATCATCAGCTTTCATTCTTGGTCAAGTTTCACAGGGTATTGAGCCTATTTGGTCCAATATATATGTTAAAGATATCGCCAAAATTAAAACAACAATAAAAAACTCGTTCTTAGAAGACTTGTTAGAAAAGAAAGGAAAAAACACCCAGGAAGTATGGCGAAGTATTCGTGAATTTGATGGATCTGTTCAACATCTAGATTTCTTAACAGAAGTGGAAAAAGATGTATTTAAAACCTATTCTGAAATTGATCAGTTGGACATTATTTACCAAGCAGCCAATCGTCAGAATCATATAGACCAAGGGCAGTCTGTGAACATTATAGTTCATCCGGATATGCCCGTTAAGGAAATTAATAACATTCATATAACGGCATGGAAGCTGGGTTTAAAATCGCTGTATTACCAGCATAGTATGAATGCAGCCCAAAAATTTAGACAGAAAAAGGAATGTTCAAGTTGTGAGGCATAAATAAGCTTTGTAACAAATTAATTTTAAAACCTCGAAGATGCTTTTTCGAGGTTTTACTTTTTGTTAGCTTTGTTTCTTTCTAAAATAGCATTACACTAAAAACTTAGTGTAATGAAAACAGCTGATTTATATTTTCAAGACTGCAACAGCCACCTGGGATTAAGTAAACCTTAGTGTTGGTATTTGGATTTAATAAAATTTATTTTAAGAGAACCAGAAAAGGGAAGGAATTGTCACGCTAATAATTAAAGTTTTAAATTCCTATCCTCGTTATATTGAGCTGGAAGCATTTTTTTGTTATTAAAATGGATACTGCATTTATTTTGAAAGATATTTTAAAATAATGCACAGCTAGTCGACCAGAGGCATTAAATTTGACATCAATTGAAGAATTGATAACGTATTTAAATAGTGTAAGGTCTGATAAAGAGGATATTTCGGAATGCTATAATTAGTTCATGAATTGTTATTCTGAAGTAGGCATAGCACTTAGATATATACCACGAATTCACAGGAAAGCGAAAAGGATTTTTGAAAGGAGGAGCAGTAATCAATATGGGCGGTTCCTTAGGTTGATAGTCTATTTCTTGCACTTTGGCCTTTTTAACTGTTTTTCCTTTCTTGTAAAATAGATCCTAAAGCCCGTTATGTAAAGCGTTATGGGGACCAACCCAGAAATAAAGACCAGTATCCTTCCAAAAAAACCGGCGATTTCTCCTGTGTGGACCGGATAAAATTGGGCTGCAATCTTATTGCTAGTAAGATCCGTATGAAATTGAGTTAAACTTGATACTTCGTCAGTTTCTGTTAATTTTAACTCCTTACTTCTTCTCAGGCCTGGCTCTATAAAACGATCCTGGATATATCTAAAGTGAAATTCCCCATTGGATTCTTTAGGAAAATATATGGCCCGTAAAGCATAAATTGTATCAGGTTTCCTTGTCAACTCGGTAAACTTAGGCTGTATTACAGTATTTTGGTTTTGTGCCAACTTGGAACTGTCCAGAAGGGTCAGGGCAGCTTTGTAATAGCTGTTATAGGTGAAATAGGCTCCCGAAAAGGCAATAATGGCCAAGGGAATAAAAAATCCAACTCCAAGTACTTTGTGTAAGTCGTAGTTCAATTTCTTTCCTTTCCATTTTATGTTAAATCCCTTTTTAAAATTGTTCCCATAGGCTTTCCACCAAATATAGATCCCAGTCCCCAGGATCAACAATAAAAAAATAATGGAACTGCCACCCATTATATACTTGCCAATTTTTGGGATGGCCAGGGTACGGTGAATATTTAAGAGGTCTTCAAAAAATTGAATGGAGGCCGATTTTGTACCTAAAAAGGTGGCTGTCTGTGGATGGTGGTAATGGGTTTCTCCATTTTTATAGATCAATGAAATGGTCTGCTGTTCCCTATAGGGCAGATTTATTCTTGTTAAACTATCCTTATGCATTTCCATTAAGAAGGATGCCGTCCGCAACAATGTTCCTTCCGAAATAGTATCAATTTGGGTTGCCGTTAAAAGCTTGGGGTTTAGTGCCGCGGTTATTTCCGGTTGCCAGACATAAAGTGAGCCTGTTAGCCCTGAAATGGAAGCCAACAGGCCGCAGCTTATGCCCAACCAAAGGTGGATGTTTTTTATCGTCCTATTAAAATGTAACAATTGATTCAATTATTTTTGGGTAAAAGTCCATAGTACAATTTCTGTATTATGGGCTTTTATATTTAAAACTTGTATTGTAAGCTCAGCTTGGCATTGGTGCCTTCTCCTGCCCCGGTAAAGGTGGTTAATGGGGAGGCCCATTGCGACCTTGCAGGTAGGTAGTATTCGTTCAATAAATTATTTATCCCAAGGGAAACGGAAATATTGGACTGTAATTGATAGGCCATGGAAAGATTTACCAAAGTGTATCCGCTTACGGGGAATTCGGTATGCCTATAGGCCCAATTATCATTAGCATCCAAGAAGGGGTCAAATCGCTTTCTATCGCCCAAATTGGTTAGTCTTACTGAAGTATTCAGTTTTTCCGTAGGTTTCCAAGAAACATAGGCAGTCAATTTGGGAGCAGAAATAACATCGCCCCCTAAAAAAGAAAGATTATTAGGATCACCAACCTGATGTTTTACTCCTTCAACATAAGAATAGGAGGTCCCTATTTGCCACTTATTGTTAAAGCTTGTAACATCTATTGAGATTTCACCCCCATAAATTTGCTGTGGTTGCTTGGAAGGCACAAAAGTGTTGATCTCATCTACAAAGACCACTCCTGTTCCTAAATTCGATGTACTATAGTATCCTACCGCTTCCAACTGAATATTTGGGAACTTGGACATAAAACCGAATTCATAGTTATTGGTTACAGCCGGTTCTAATTGAATGTCGTTAATATTGCTCGCAACCGCAGAACGTAGTACAGAGCCAAGATCCGCGATGGAAAAACCTTGAGAATAACTTATATAGGGAATAAATTCCTGGTGCTCTATAAACCGTACCCCAAGATTAAAGGCAAGGTTGTTAAAAGCAAGTTTCCCGCCTTCCACGGCCACAGACGGATTGTAATTCCCGTCTCCTTTGGGAGAATAGGGAAGGGTATTGTAATCCACGATATCCATATTCATATCATCGTATCGCAAACCACCTTTTACTACCCATTGGTTATTAAATTTAATGGTTGCTTGTGCATATGGGGCCCAGTTGATCAACTCTATATTGGGGACCCATAGCCTGCCGTCCAAAAGACCCTGATTGGTTTTGTCTTTTAGTAGGTCCAGTCCATAGGTCAAAGAAACATCAATGGCACTGTAGGAGCCTAATTTTGTATTAAAATTAGGTCTTAACCCATATTTTTCAGCATTGATGACCGATTGCCCACCATCTTCAAATTTGTCCGAATAGAAAAAGATGTTTTCGGTGCTCTGGTAATAGAGGTCGGTCTCAAAATTGGTAGTACCGTTAAAAATATTGTTCAAATTATAGGTCAGCTGCCCGTTTATAAGGGTCGATCCCGTTGGTTCCTCCCCGGAAATACTACCTTTTATACCGTAACCCGCATTTATTTGATAATCTCCAGCTTGGTTAAATACCTGTACCTCGGCAGGCACTGGAATAAACGGGGTGTCGTGGACAGATTTGTAAATATTACCGCCCACGGACAGTTTTTGATTTTCGCTAAGAAGGTATTCCAATTTCCCAAAGGCACTGTAGATATCGGTATTGTCAAAACCATAGGTGGGGAGTAGTGGAATGCCATCCGCATCGTATTTATTGCCAGTCTGCTCCAAGCTACCGCTAACATAATATCTAAATTTATTTAGGTTTCCTTTTAGGGATTGGTATACTCCCCAACCCATGGCATCTTTGGTTTTTGCTAAGTTGGCGGTGCCCCAAACATTGGTGGTGACTTCCAGCTTTTTATCAGAGGTTGGGTTTTTGGTGATGTAGTTTATAAAACCACCATTTCCGCCATTTCCAAAAATAGAAGTAGCCCCTTTAATAACTTCCACCCGACTGATATCGTTGGGATTTACAGATTTTATTCCCAACTGTCCATTTCTAAGAGGGGTAGATTGGGGGATGCCATCTATCATTACCAAAAGTGATCTTCCCCGCAGGGTTTGTCCCCAATTTGAAAAAGTGCCTGTAGAAATCGCCAAACCGGGAACGGTAAACTCGAGAATATCACTTATGTTAGTGGTAATCTGTGAAAACTCTTCCAGTTTAACCTGCCCGACAACAGTGACCGAAGCTGGAATCTCGGAGAGGTATTCTGAATGCCTACTTGCGGAAACCACCACCTCGTCTAGATTGCTGATATCTTCTCTTAGGGTGATATTTAACACCTGGTCGGCATTTGTCTCCAGATGGAGGTTTTTGGTTTGACTTTGGTATCCCAGCATACGGATATTAAAATTGTAACTGCCTTGAGGGATAGCTTCCAATCTATAATCTCCGTTAAAATCGGTCATGGTGCCCAATTTCAGGTCCTCAATGTAAATGGTGGCCCCGGCAATGGGCAGGTTAGATTCGTCTGTAACTTTGCCACGCAGCTTTGCTTGGGAAAATACGGATAGGGACATCAGTATAGTAGCGGATAGAAATATGTATTTCATCAATTCTTATTTAGATTAATTAAAAATAGATGCAAATATAGAGTCCGGATATTACTCTGCCAAGAATTTTTTTATTTTTTATTTTTTGGAACTGATTTATAGAAAATATCCTTTGTAATCTAAAAACAAATCTTGATTAACACTTATTACAATCGATTGGGGACGTTTCTATCTGCGCGAACTATCATTCTCATAAACCATAAATCAAAGGAATTAGATCTTTAAATAATTTTTTTATCTGAACTATAAGCCAAAATAGGGAGGTTTTATACGGTGTTAAAAAATTAATACAGCAAGGCATTTCGAATACGCAATATGAGAGTCATAAATTAATCGGTCCAGAAGGAAAATAGGTGTGTCGAATGGGATTTTTCTGGACCTTATAGGACTGGCTTTTCGTCCTGTAAGCCTACCCTTTATTGGAATTATAATTCATTAGGGCTATGGGTGGTTATTTTACGTAATAATATGGTTTTTAATATCTGGATTTACAACAATTAGCGGTAACACAATAGGCGGTGGTAAGGGTATCCTGATCACAACCACGGCGGACATTCCACGTACCATAAAAAGAAATAAACCTGGCCTAATCTTTGAAACCATGACAATCCCTATCTACACAACAGTTAATGCTACTTTCACAACTTGGAATGTGGTGAAGAATATTGATTACCTACTTTGTCGATGATTTCTACCTCAAATCAGCCATTATGAAATTAAGAAGTGTAATTGTAGACGATTCGACTATGCAGCGGATGGCCGTGGCTAAGTTAGTGAACGATCATAGCAACCTAGCACTGGTAGCGGAGTACAGCAATGCCATTGAAGCAAGGAAAGGTATTGCAAACAATAGGATAGATCTTATTTTTCTGGATATTGAAATGCCTATTATCAATGGTTTCGACCTTTTGGAGTCTATGGACAAATGTCCACAAATAATCTTGATAACCGGTAATGCCCATTATGCCTTTAAGGCCTTTGATTACGACGTAACGGATTATCTTCACAAACCCCTCACATTAGCTCGTTTTAATGTCTCAGTTAAGAGAGCAGTAGCCCAATATGAGCAGCTAAATAAAGTGAACGAAGATGGGGAGTATATCGTTGTGAAAAGCAACCTCAAAAAGCGAAAAGTTGTTCTTGACGACATAAAATGGATAGAAGCTCTTGGCGACTATATTAAATTGGTGACGGATGAAGCCAATATCGTCATACTATCTACCATGAAATCCATTGTACAACAGTTGCCAGAGAATAAGTTCTTAAGGATCCACAAATCCTATATCGTAAACTTGGAAAAGATCGATAAGTTCAATAGCAAGAATGTTGAAGTTGCGGGAAGACAGATACCGTTAAGCCGAACCAAAAAAATAGAATTGGTCGAAGCGCTGAATAATATTTAGGAATTATTCGAGAATCTAAACTCTCGCTTAGTTGGAAGCCTTTTTTAGATAGTTTACTTTATAAATTATTTGCACACTTTATTATTACCTGGGAATTGTCCTGATGTATTTTTTGTTTCTCCAAGGACCGGTTTCATTGGAAAGTCAAATAATCGCTCTATCAAACATTTCATCCACGCTACCTTTATTTATCGGTTTGTCGAAATAGCCAATTACCAAAGGATGTTCCTTGGCGAGTTTACGGTCCTTTGTATTGGAAAAGGCGGAAACAATATAGATTTCCAAACCGTCTATACGTCCTTTAATGTTTTCCAGCTCCTCTAGAAAGTCCCATCCGTTTATTTCCGGCAGTACAAGGTCCAATAATATTATGTTGGGCAGGCCGTTTTGAGTTTCCGCACACGCTTTGATCATAGTCAAAGCTTCTTCCACAGTATAAAAACCAACGACCTGGTAGTTTGGATATGATTGTTCGATCTTATACGTCATGGCAAATTGTGATACCATATCATCATCGATAATCCAAACAGTATTCCCTTCCATAAATACCTACATTATAAAATTGGATTTCATTGGATGGGCCGCTCTTTACTCAAATAATAAAATCGATGATCCAAACCAAAACACTTAAAAAGGACATCAGTCCGGGCCATGGCTACTTTGTTCAATCAAATGCAAAACCAGTAGCCACTCTATAGATAAAAGCATATAGCACTATTGCAAACATGATGAAACTGAACCATGCAAAGGCCTTGAAGTATTTTTTAACTATCAAATTCCCTATGTCTTTAAAACCATCTGCATAAATTTTTCTGATAAGTAGTACTGTTCTCATAATATGGGTATAAACTTGGCGCAAAATTAAGACCGCCAATCGACTTCTCCTTACTATTTCGTCAACGGGTATTCGAGTCTGGTTTATCGGTGCTTACCAATCAGGTAAACGTTTTTATAGAAGTTCTGGCAATAACCCTTTTGCAGAACGTACAAAGTATCTTCAAGCTATCTGAGTCGTGGCCGAAAACCTCTAGCTTTTCGCATAACGGCAGCGCAATATTTCATGATCGATTTAATGAAAAGCTACAATTCTATGCAGATAGCGCTGGACGGATGTTAAGTGTGGACATTAGACTTAATTACGAGAGTATTTTGCAGGGATGTAGTGGTTAGATCGGAACAACCCATTATCAATATAGATCCTTGATTTTACTCACCTTGTGCAGATCCACTTCTATAAACATTTTATGTTTTCTTATGACATGGTACACGTCAAATGGTAGCGAGTATTTCTCCAACAAGTCAGCATATTCCCTCACCGCCGCCCTGTCACCTTGAATGCATGCTTTCAACATAGAAGCATCATCCGACAAGCGGAAAATGGTCTCGGTATCGATCCAAAAGTCTCTATTGTTGTTCCTCCAAGCAACGGGAAGGAGTTGAGGAAATGCAACCGACACCTCGCGGGCCAATGTTTCGTCAAATCTTTTATATTTTGTGAATTTGTCTTGAAAATAAGTCTTCAGGTCGGCACTGACCGCCCTTTCCATTGCTTTGCAATAGGCATTTTTCGATTCTTTGTTCTTCAGGATTACCCCATACAATTGGATTGCTATTTTCGCATCATATTCATTGTCGATATTTAGATGTATCATCTTTTTGGCTTTGGTAGGACCAATATAGTTTATTGCAAAAACTACGTTGCACCTATCGCCTGAATTTTTGACACAAATGGGGAAGAGGGAGTTCCTTGGCAATATCCCACGACTTGGTCATATCTCCGTTAATTCACATATTACGGAACTTGAAAAGCATATTTAAACAACCTTATTATACATGTCAATAGAGATCAAGTATTTTTTTGATGCTCAAAATCAACATAGTTTATTTTCCCCGTATCTTTAATTAGTTTACACTTTTAATCTTTAAATGCCCAAGATGGATTTTGGATTTGTTGGAGTAAGCACCAAAACACAAAAATTGGATTTACAAGTTGGTGCTCTATTATAGTAGAAGGTTCTCCGTAAGAATATTTTCTCAGATATAGTTTCAGGAGTAAAGGCAGAGAAAAAAAAATCATGATATATTATTAGAAAGATTAAGAGAGGTGGGAGCTTTAATTATGAGTAAAACAGACCGTTAGACCATAAACCTTTCCCATTCGATAAGACTAATTGATTACCAAAACTGAATGTTTTATAGGAAAGATAGTGGTTGGATGTTTAATAACAGAGTATTTGCTTTTTTAGAAGATTTCCGGACTCAGTCTAGCAAAGTATAGAGTGCATTTCATTGCAAATAATCCAACTTCAAAATAACCGTAAGTCTGATTTAAAAGCACACTATTTCATAAAATAGGATAAGTATGTTAAGCTAGTTAAAGGTTTTGAATATTTGAGAGACCAACAAAATACAATTGTTCACGGTTTAAATTTTGTTGGTACATCAAGTGAATTTCAATGTTTTTGACACCCTTATAACTGATAATACCTTAAAGTGGCAGCGTAACTTTGGATTGTACCCCACCATAGGTCTAATTGTCTAACAATTCGACTAATTAACCTAGCATATAATCCACATAATTCGTATCTTTTAGGTAGCTGAAGTATCCGCTATAATAACGATCAATGGTCCAACGCTTAAAACAAATTCAATGCAAGTAGTATGTCTACAGGAAGAAGCTTTTTACGCCTTGTTTGATAAGGTAGTTGAACATATGGAATCTAAGCGAAAAAATAAACCAGCCAAATGGATAGATGCTGAAGAAGCGATGGTACTGCTAAACATAAAATCCACTACTACATTGCAGAAATTGAGGGATGAAGGCAAAATTAGGTTTTCACAACCTCAGAAGAAAATTATTCTTTATGACAGGGATTCTATCAATGAATATATTGAAAAACATGCACGCGAAACATTTTGAGATATGAAGAAAGAAACAAAAATTGATACAGATTATTTACAGGGATTCAATCTTGGTTATGATTTGGCCAAGGAGTTGAACTTAACCTCTCCAATGTTCAAGGATGTAAATTCGGATGATAATCATATGAATGCTATGCAGGCAGGAATGGCAGAATACACTAATGAAATTATGTATAGCAAAGATAATCTTCAAACTTTAGATGGAAAGAGTAGAGAGAACATTGGTACTCAAGATGACAATGGAAAAGGGTTAAACCAATCTGTTTAAAGTAATTTGATATTATACGCCTTATAAAAATATTAGAATCCATAATAGACTCTTTAGTATAAAATTCAGTTGGTTTTTTATTGCCCTTATTCCTGCGGAAGTTAAAAATCCTTTCCGTCTACGCATAATCGAACGAACGACTTTCGTCTACCTACTTTTTGAGGACATTTCGACTAGGGATTTTCAACCCCCTCGGAACCGCACATAAACGCAAAAAGGGCTTACAAAGGCCCTCCTTGCATTTATTTATCCTCAGCTATAGGTATTATTTTTTTAGGTTTACAGTATTGTTAATTAGAATGTTTATATTTATATAAAGCTCTAAAACAGGTGGTTATGAAAATTTATAACAATATTTCTCTCATTATTCCAATTTTACTGTTTTTTTCGTGTAGTAAAGATGACAATACCATTTCAGATTCAGATAGACACCAAGCCCTACTGGGCCAATGGGAATATCAAGCGATAATGACCGATAGGGCAGTAGATATTAATGGTGATGGAACGGTAAATATAGACTTGTTCAATACCCAAGAAATTAGGCAATGCATAAAAGACAACCTTACTTTTTTCACTGAAAGGGGGGTAGGGGAAAATGGAGGATACGCTATCAACGAAAATGGGTTGTCATGTGATGATCAAGACCCTTTTTCAACTATTGAAGAAGATAGTTATGAGCTAATAGATAATTCGATTATTCGATTTGTCATTAGAAATGAGATGCGAATCATTGATCTTACTAGGAGTAAGATGATAGTTGAAACAAACGATACTTTGGGGAATGAGAATGTTATAGTGACAATCACATTTAAGAAAAGTTAGCAACAAGAAAAAAACTTAAATTCGTATGATATTTCCTGTAGCCTTTTCACTCCATTGTCCATTAGAATCTATAACCCTAACTTGATAAGGTTGGTCTTGATATCTTAGTTTACTCTCCTTTGGCTCTTCTTCTAGCTCAAAATAGCGTTCAACACCGCCTCCCTTTGCATCATTGTAATTGAACAGCATTGTATCCCACCTTCTAGCTTCTCTGTTGTAAATACGAACCTCTACTTGCTGTATCGTTGCACCATTATAAGCTTCGGAACAATTGGCAGCAAAGCAGGTGTATATCCGTACTACATAATCACAACCATTAAGACCTCCACAACTTATATTGTGTTTCTCACCCTTAACAGCTACAGTCGGCTTCTTAAACATTATTATCGATTCACTGGTCGTTTGTGATATGCCAGTTGAATTTTCGGCACGAAAATTAATGGTAAAACTATCGTCGATTTGGGGATAAAACTGCATTGCAACAGATCCGTATTCCACGGGGATAACCTCCCCCTCCCTATATATCCTTTCCCGATGGATTATATAACCACCATTCATACTGGCAAATTCAAAAGTCATTTCGTACCGAACAGATGGATCGTGTCCAGAAGTGGAATTTGTAACCACATTCAATAGAAAGGGTTGATCCTCAAATTTGTCTTGAGACGATTGGCTGACCGTAAGATCAAAAAATTCTTCATACTTTTCAAAATCGATATTGACATTTGCTGTTTTTTCGACTTCAGAAGATGATCTGACCGTAAATTCAATATTATGGTTGGATTCAGATATTCCAGTATACCTTCCTTGGAAGGAGCCAACAGGAACGTTAAAACTTTTTCCTGCCGCATAGGAATTGCCTTGGTATTCAAAGCTACCGTTATTGCTTCCTGATGAAAAATACATTACATAGGTATCGCCACCAATGCCTAATTCTGTAATATTGAAATTAGTATCGACGATTTCTCCTGTATAAGCCTGTGATTGTGTGGCATTCGCTGTGAAATTATAGTTTTTGGGAGCAACATTAACTGAAATAACAACCGTTTTCTCCAGTCCTGTATCGTTCTGGACATAGAAGGTAAATTTGATATTACTTTCGTCCGTTCCCTCTAAACTCCAATTGAAATTTCCTTTTGGAACATCATAGATATTACCCGCACTAACTTCGATTCCATTTTCATTTTTGATTAGTGCATTGCCATTCATACTGTATCGCATCGTATAATCGGAAGAACCTACACTTTCGGAAATATTGAAGTTTAGCGATGTAATTTCCCCAACTGAAATATCCGATTTTTGACTTCCTCCTGTAAATAGAAAATCGATTTGATTGTAACCGATGGTGGTGCTGGCAGTATGGGTGATATTTGCACTTGATTCCACACTAAAAACAATGTTGTGTTGCCCTGCTTCGGATCCTAAATAAACGACATTGTTGTTATTCGGACTTAACTGGAATTTTTCTCCTGGACCATATTCAGTTCCGTTTACACGCAGCGAACTATTTTTCCCTGACGAATAAAATGCTTCATAGGTATCGTTAGTTCCTTCAGGTATTTCATTGATATCGATAATAGTATTTACGGGAATATTGACAAATTCGGAAGTTTTAGAAGGAGTAATATTGACCGTGAAATCGTTCTGTTTGGTTTCCAAATCTATTAAGACAGGCCCAATCTCTTGACCATAATTGTCGGTTACTAAAAATGAAACCAGGTGAGAGCCTAAGCTCTCTGGAAAATAGAACAATGAAAAATTACCCAGTTCAACACCATACTCCTTAGAGTTCTGCAAAACATTACCATTTACCCCAGTTATCCTTCCATTCCCTTCTAAAATCTGGAACGAAATTTTATATGTTATATTTTCAGTGTTTCCATTTGATTTTATGTTGAAATTGAATTGGGTCCGCTCCTGAATATACACTGAATTACTTTCTGAATTTCCTGAAAAGGTAAAAGGAATATTGGCGACTTCAATTTCAACACTATCCCTTTTAGTTTGTGCATTGGAATCACGAATTGTAAAATATATTTTTCGTTTTCCCAAGTCGGTACTGGTAAAGGTATAATTATAAGAATTGGGAATAATATTTCTATATTGCCCAGGTTCCATGACTCCACCATTTTGATCTCGAACGGTGCCACCTCCAATGCTTGTAGAAGAAAAGGAATGTGTGATTTCGTATTCAACGTCAGATTCCTCATCTTGGGTTTTAAGGTCTATCGCAATCGCTAAATTTGTGTCGAGTTCTACCTGTGAAGAAGCTGCCGTTGTATTTATCGTAAAATTAAGATTCAACACTGAGAGTAATAATTCTTCGGTTAATTTAGCGCCATCGGGAGCTTTGGCCGTGATAATTAGTTTATGTATTCCCAAGGTTTCCGGAAGATAACTTAGTTCAGAAATTCCTTTAGGCAAAGAAAATGGTTTTCCGGCATCAAAAATTTTATCTCCCAAATACAGTTTTCCCGTTCCATTTTCTATTTGATAGGTAATTTCAAATTCGCTTTTATTGTTTGGATCTTCCGTTTCCTTGTCCCGTAACAGTGTGACATTAACTGGATTTTTAGAATTAATGATAAACTCATTCAACCCTTTGTTGAGCAAAAAGCTAAAACTGGCGTATTTGGCATTGTATACTAGTACAAGTTCCTTTTTGTTGGCGTTCGAATCCCACGCCATAAACCTTATTTTATGCTGCCCGGTATCAATAGCGACATAATTGTAGTTCCAATGTCGATCTTTTACTTGCAACGTGTCATTGGCTCTGATAGTATCGCCTTCCATGGACAGAAAGTAGCCTTTGATATTGCTCGGTGAATATTTTACAAAATAGTCTACAGTAGTTATTTCCTTCTCGGGAGTTAAAGTGAATGATGTACGGTTATTTTCAAAAATAAAGCTTTCCTCATTATGTTCCCCTGTAAAGCTGAACTCAAAACTATCCAGAATAATATCTTCAAATTCCTTGCTACATGCGAAAATTAGGATGAATATAAAAAACACTGTAGCTATGGGATATAATGTTCGATTATTTAAATTTTTCATTTTCAAATGATTTAAAATATAAAATACCTTAGCCCTATTCCAGCATAGGGATAGAACTGACCTACATCGCTGTTACTATGATAATATTCGTTGGCCTTTATCAATAGGGAAAAATCATTGCTTAATGTTATCTCCCCTTCTATGCCTAGAAATAATCCATATATAAATTTGCTTTTGGCATCTAAAATTGCGCCATTGGTTAAAATATTATTTCCGTTATTGATAATTTCGTATCCGAAAACACCACCACCACCAATATTTACTGCATACCGTTTAAAATTTTTTTGCTCCCAAATTTTCAGGAAGTATCCAGGCTGTACAGTGAATATGTTATAAGGAATATCGAACGAACCCTTATCCTCAGCAATGGCAGCAAAAATGCTCAATTGTACATATCGATCTCGGTTCACATGGTAATTGAGCGTGGCCATTATACCGTAACCATCCTCGGCATAACCCCCGCTTAGACCAACCGACGAAGCGTAATTGTTACTTTGTGAGTTTCCCAATGAGGTAATAAAAAGAGCTAAAATTGTTATAGTGTTCCTCATTTTTAAAAGTGTATGGGGTTATTAATAATTTCATGGCCTATGCTTAATGAGAAATTGCGATTGCCAGATTCCTCATCCAATTCCACTACGACCTCTTTTTTCTCATCCAGAGCAAATTTTTTAAAAACCACTACGAAATGGTTCTCACTTTTTCCTGCGACGGTTTTAGGTTGTTTGTATACAAAAACTGGATTCAGTTCCATCTTTTGATTACTACTACTATTTTTATAGTTGGTTGCAATTTGATGCTTTATGAAATTGATGTCCATATCAAGGCCTTCTTTGTTTTCTATCCGATACTGAAAATAAAGCTCGTCCTCATTATAATAAACACCTTTTAACCACAAGAAAACATTGTCCAACCTAGAGAAATAACGACTGATTTTAGCCTTGTCAAATTGCATGTAATAACACCGAAGTCGATAATATTCGAAGGGGTCGGATTGGTACAGCTCTTTGGTGGCGCTATCTTTGGATACATCAGTTTTTGTTTTAGAAAGTCTACTTGCGTAGGATATGGAGTCTTTTTTTGTGATTTTATTATACTGTTCCTCAGTTCTGATTTTCTGAAGTACATCTTCATTACTTTTATCCATTGGTTTACCCCCAATGTTGGCAACGGCCATTTCCTGAGTGATATACCAGGTCGTTTTTTGGGGAACCGCAACTAGTTCTAATATGAAATCGTACACGTTTCCAGAATCGGTAATGACCAAATAGTTGGTTACATTTTCATTTTCGACGGCGAGTTCATCGTAATACAATTTCAGTATCCTGCCACTATATTTGCCCCCTTCCGGTTTTGGTAAGTCCACAATAAAACCAAAATCGTTGCCAATACTGCTTTCCGAAATGTTTTCAGGAAATATCAGAATCGTCTTAAAATCCTTTGATATCTGCAACGTATCACTGAATGTTTGGCCACTCAATGAGTACACAGTTAATATGGCCGATAGGAGTAATAGTGCCTTCATAATTATTATGGTTTTTTTTGTGTTAGAAATACACGGTCTCCATTTACCAAAAGAATCTTGTCTCTCTGTTTGTATTTTTTCTTATGGAAAAAGTTTCCAAATGAACGCAGTAGATTTTGTGCCAATGGTATTTCTATAGCTTCTCCGACAGCTTCCGATAATTCCTTTACACCTTGTTGTTGAATGTCGGCTTTGAACTCCTGCAATAATTGTCCTGCACGCTCATTATGCAGTCCGATCATGCCATCTTCCTGATCGATTGCGGTCAAAGCCATTGCTGTATTATCTATATTGGTTATCTCTAACAATACCCTTGATCCCTGTACGTTGGCGGTGGCAAAAACAAATGTATTCTTTGAGAACCGTCTACCCTTAAAGTGGATATCATCTTTCAAGATCAGGGTGACCCTGTTACCTGGTAAGATAAACTGATCACGGTAAATAGCTGCATCAAATGATATTGGGTCGCTGTTGGTGGTAGTTGAAGGTTCCGTGTAAGGTGCGGAGTAATCCTGACTGCGGGCTTGACGTTGATCCCTTGCCTGTATCAATAAGTTTCTATATTCTAGTTTTTCTTGAGTCGCTGTGGTTTTGGAATTATTGGACTCGGAATATGATATAGTTTTGGTTCTTGTAGTGTCATTGTTTTCCTTTTCGCTCAAAGAAAAGTTATTGAGTTCCTCCAAAATACGTTCTAGTGAATCATTTTCCTTTGTTGTTTCTAATATGCTTTTGAAGAGGCCTTTTGACCGCAATTGATCTAGTGAATCTTTGAGGGACTTCTTATAGATATCGTTAGGTTTAGCAACATCGAGTTGTTTGTTGTGATCCGGCAAAGTATTGTTGTACGCATCTTCTGGAATACTGTATTGTTTGTCTATACTCATTGTACTGGTACTAGTCATCACAAAGAACACAGCCAATAATAGGATAATAGGGGCAGAGAATGCAAACAGCCTATGTCGTTTTATCCAGAGATTAAATTTTTCAATTTTGTAGTTCATCGGTTGGTTATTATAAATCTTGATTGTGCAGAACGTCAAACTTTATAATTTTTAATCCATTCAGATTATTTGGAGTAGAGCTGGTCTCAACCAAGTACCCTTTCGTAATCATGTTTCGATATTCCGCATTTCCACTCTTTAATATTCTTTGCTTTCCAAAGAATCGAAACGGAAATGGATATTCGGAATAATCCACAAAAATCGAATCTTTTTCTATTTCGATGGAATAGCCACTTTTAGCGATATCCTCGTAATAGTTTTGATCGATTAATCGATTATACAGCCGTTGTACCGAGTGATCGGCCATATATAGCGCCTTACCTTCAATATTTCTTTTGATATGGCGTAAATCAGGTTCCAACGCAAAAAACAGTTCATGGAAATTAACAATATGTCCTTCACATAAAATGTCTACCGCTCGCCTGTAGTCTTTGATCCTGACGGCAGCCAGCTTTTGGCCGTTATCGAGCAGATAGAAATTGTTTTTAGCGCTCTCGTTCGTTTTGTAGGTATAAAAGATATTGAGGACAGTGGATACGAACGTGAGAATTAAAGATACATATAGCACCTTATTACTTCTGCTACCAATCTTACTTAAATCGTTGAAAATCTTATAATTACCGTCCATCTGGTTATTTGCTATCGTTTAAAATCAAATTTCATCGTTAAACCGATTATTGTATTAAGGTTCTTACCCCTTTTGTAGCTCCTCCAGTCTTTGCATCAACCGTTGTTTGTGCTGCTTTTTTGACATAGTGTTTGGTCTGCTCTTTTAATTGATTGGCACTGACGTTCATTCCCTGTACAATGAAATTGGCTAACGTCGGAGCTTTTAGATAAACAAAGACGTTCATCAGCATCAACAAACCGCTAGTGAGCACTAAACCTAGATTCGCATCTCCTTCAGACAGTAATGAGTCTATTAATTTATCCAACACGTGGAGCATAAAGTTATCTATGAGATAGAGCATAGGAATCCATAGGCAGACACTCATGAATTTTTGTAGCCATGCCTTCCACATTCCGGAAAATATAGGAATGAATGACAATCCTATATTTAATGGCCCGAATATTATCAGCACGAACAAATAGATTACAGACATCGCTTTTATTCCCACGAATACGACTGCGGATATGACAGATGCAATTGCTGTAACCCCAGAAGTAATAGCACCGAGAATGAGGGCTTGTAAAGCCTCTGGATCACCTTGTAGAAGCAGGTAGGATACACCATAATCTACCATAGATTTCGTCTGGGCCACAAGTATTTTGATATGGAGAACATCCCATGAAATATCGTTTGCCCTTAGCGACATTCCAATTCCTTGGTAGAACTCAAGAATCGTCCTAGTTAGTGCTCGATAATTAAATAGGACAAAAGCCAATGGAACCCATCTGAGATGTTCGAAAATATCAGCTCGCTTATCCTTGTTCAGAAAAACAAGAAGACCCACTAAACAAATACCTATGCACGCGAAAACTTGACCGATTTCTATCATAGGGTCTACCACTTCGTAGGCATCTAAAATGTATTGGTCAAAAAGTTCATTGACCGTTTCCCGTATTCCTTTGTCTGTATTATTCATAGCAAGATTAGTCTTTATTCATATTGATTAATGTGCCTCGTGCTTTTCGTAGGGAATTGATTTGAAAAAGTTTATGATTATAGGCTATCAGATTGTCTAAAATGGTTTCCAGTTGACGGTTGATGTCATTGACCTTTTTTAATCGTTCTTCTGGTAAAATGATGGCTTTAGTATTTAGAATATCATTACATTGTTTATATAAATTTTTAGTATCCAAAATAGCATTGACCGCATGGCCAATAAAATCATTGGTTTCCTTTCTATCTAAGTATTCCAATACTTGGACGGTTTGTTTGGAGGTTCGATACGCTTCGATAATTTTAGATTTTAAGTCCATGGTCAAATTTACATCCGTCGATAGGGTCACATACTTTGGAGCCTGTTTCTTGGCTTCAAGCTCCTCCTTTAGAATTTTTCTAGACTTTGAAGTATCATTATTATTTTTCTCCATTAATTTGATGAGATGAGACAGGCTATTATTTACTGCTTTTAGTTGAACGTTGATGTTTATAAGCTGACTGTTTACCACACCAACGCTTGCATTGGTGGCAACATCTGTAACTGGAATCTGGGCAAAGAGTCCCAAGGGTACCAATAGACTTAGAATTATAGGAGTTAGTTTCATTTTCTATTTAGTTTTTTGGAGTATTGTCAAAAGCGTACGCCTTTGCTGTTAATTCCCAGTTTTTATGATTTCTATCGTGTAGTCGTTTGATCTTTTCACTCTCAATGGGGTTGGTCTCATAGATGCATTTTTCTTCCAAAGAGGTTTCTACGCCATACACCTTTACCTTGTCCATCCAACAAAATGCGACCTCGCGAAATTTCCTGTCTTTTGGTAGATCTTTATTGAGAGACAGAATGAGTTGTTTCTGTTTTTCACCTAATCCCATTAGGGACTGTATTTTATCAAAGGATTGTACAAAGTCACGCATATCCAAAAACACCTTTATATGTGAATTGACGACTATGGCATTTTTGATGATTTCAGAAGAGATGAAATCATCAACTTTTTGGGAAATAAAGATCGGTTGGCCACCCATCTTTCGAGCCATCCTGGACTGGCTGTTAAAGTAATGTACCAATTCTGGTTTAACCAGAGCTTTCCAGGCTTCATCCACCGCCAATATTTTATTTATGGATAATTTTGAGGGGTCGTGCATCTTTTTGTTGAAGATTTCCATAATCATTAGAGCGGTAATAGGAAAAAGCAGCTCGTTGTCAATCAGTTTACCTAATTTGAAATAAATAATCTTCTCATCGCTTAAACTGGAAATCCGGTCGTCTAGTTTGTTCAGTAAGTTTCCTCTTGAACCATTGGCATAGTATTTCTCCAGCAGGAACATAAATACATTGGGATCGAACTTTTCCTTTGGGATTCTTTTAGTTTTAATATATGTTACAATGTGACATTTACAGTATTCGAAAAAAGTGTCGAACTTAAAATTGTTGTTTCCGTTATTCCACATCCATTGGTAATAGTCGGTTACCAAAAATTCTAGAACAGTATTTGTTATTTCCAATCTGCCTATATTTCCATCGTGCCCAATAATCAATTTTAGAAGGGTTACAAGGTAAATCAGCTTGCCTTCCGTTAAAGTTTTGAGTTTGATGTAGCTTTCTTGAGAATCATGTTTGTCCAATAGAAAAGGATTGAAGGTAAACGGGTTTTCATCGTGGTGTTGCAGGGTGACTCCACCAAATAACTCAGTAAGTCGATCGTATGAGTTGCCATCCTCCATAATTACGACTTCTGCACCCTGCCTTAGTTCGGAAGCAAAATAATGATTGGCCAGATAAGATTTACCACCGCCTGATCCAGAGGCGACCAGCATTCCCCGATTGAATATCCAATCTTTTTTTTCCGGTTCCCTGTACACAGAAACTGAAATTGGTTGGCCAGAAACACGGTCCACCAATTTCAACCCATCAACGGCCCTGGTAGCATCCTTATAACCACCCTCAAAATAGAGTAGGGCCGAAGCCATATCACTTGGCACAGGCATATACATATCAGAAGATATTCCAATGGCGTTTCCGGCTACCCCAGCAAAGAATAGGTTCTTTCGGTCTATGGTGTTTTGCTTCGCATTTATCTTTAGTTTTTTGAATGCGCCAGTAATGGAGTTTTCCATTTGCCTTTGCCGATTCCATGTTTCCTCAAAACCAAAAACATTGAGATGGTAAAAAACAGTTTCCTTATGATTTTCTAGTATATCTTTGGTATAATCATAGATCTGATCCGCATAGATGGCATTGCTGTCATCCTTTTTACCACTACCGAAACGTTGAAAGCTTTTGGCTTTGTTCCGCAATCCTAATAGGACTTTTTCTTGATTAGGAATGTAGATGTATTGATTGATAATATGTTCATGAGGGACCTTGAAACCTAATGAAAAGAGATTGCCTATTGGAAACCGGTTTTGTCGGGTAGTGAATTTTCCATATAACTCATGAGTGCTGATATGATCCTTACTAAACTGGTCTAGGTTTTCCAGAGTAAAAAACTGTCCTTGTTTGTTTCCAATATGAATGGTATTATTGTCAAAATCAACATCCACCAAATTTGCATTGTTTTCCGTAAGGCCAAAGTATTTGGCATAGAGCCCATTTTGGGAAAACAAGTCGTCGTAATCTAGAATAGTAGATTCTATAAGCCCGGAAGAATTGATCAGATTGTTCACGTTCTGTACCTGACCTTCAAAATCTGATAGTATACTACTATGAATAAATTCTTCTGGAATGGTTTGGGTCAAATAAAAACTTCGGGTTTTGTCCAAAAAGGAGTTCACCCGTTTGGAACTGTAGTTGATATAATTTTCTGGGACCACACTGATGTATAAATAATGAGTTCCAACTAAATAGGGGCGACTCATAAAATGTTTTTCATTCGCCCTTTCCATCATATCGCCCTGCAATCTTTCTGAAATTGGGGTATAGTTTTCCTGGAGGAAGAAATCTTGCCTATGTAAGAGTCTATTTGGTCCTAATATATTTATGATGTTCAAAAAAAGTTCATGGAGGATTTCATAATCTCTAGCATCCAAGGTGAACACCTCTGGGAGGATAAGTTGTAATGGAATGGTCAAACATCCCTTTTCCTTTGATATTAAGGCCTTCCTCTCGTATCCGTAAATGGGGAATGCATCCCAAAGTGTTACCTGTTTTCCCATAGCAATAGATTTTTGAAGTCATTGGTTATTTTGATGGAATCGGGTTTGGAAGCATCGGCCAGTTTTTTTATGAAACCATTGGCGCCGTAGGTCCTAGAGTAAAACAGCAGGATCAAGAATACGATGACTATTGCTATGCCAGTAATCAGCATGGCCAAGAACATGGATATGAATACGGATAGGACAAGGCCGATTATGATTGCTGCTGTACCAAGGTAAATGCAGTAAAAAATGTACTTTGCATTGAGGCCTTTGTAATACACCTCTTTTTGCAGCCCTTTCTTTATAGGAATGTGGCAATTTTCCATAGTACGGGAAATTTAAATGTTAGCAATTTCCTCACCTATGGCTATCAACGCAAAAAATATGGCGATGCCAATAATAATCTTACCCAATTTATTGGCCAGGTCCGTCTGCTGATCCCGAATATAGAGATAGGTCAGACCTGTTATGGCAATGGCCACACCTGCAATAACCTTAATTATATCTACAATTTCTCTGGAAAGGCTCTTCGAATCGTTCTTGAAATTTTGGGCTTCCTCAAGCAATTGGTCGAATTGACCATAGGAGCACAGGGATATGGATACCAGAATCAAAAAAAGAAGGAAGGGTTCAAGTTTCGGATTTCGGCGGTATCTTATCGGCCGTATCCTCGTTGCGGATGACTTTGAGTTTCTCATGCTTTTTGCGAGTTAAGGAATTTGAATTATCTTCAAATGAACCCTCTCTAAAAGCTTCCAAAAGTTTTGAAGTGTCTTCCACTTCGGTTATCTGGTTGAGTACAGCGTCTAAATCGGCTTTACCATCATTTGATTTATATACAAATTTAGTATTTAAACGCAAATAATCAAGTTTTTTAGAATGTTTTTTTGATTTTGTACTTTTTTTGGATAGTAGCACCCATATGACATACCCGTACCAAACAAGGGCAAGCCCGAACAATATGTACCAGTAAGTGCTCAACATTCAGTTTTATTTTTGCTCAATGAGCGCAATCAATTTTTCGTAATTCTTGTTCGTAAAATCGAGTAATACCTTTCGTATCAAATCGTTCCTCGAGGTCTTGACGCCCATTTTATAGGAGATACCCATTGCCAGTTTTTCGTATTTGATTGCACAATCGCTGTTGATGGTCATAAAAAAGGTTTCCTTTTTATTTTTCAATTTATCGATTTGCAATAACACATCCAATTGTTTTCCGATATTAAGATTATTTCCAGAATGACCCTCTTCCTTAGGTTTCTGATTTTCCTCCCACTTGTTGATAGCATCTTCCTTTCTAACGTTTACGGAAGTGGTTTGTTGTTTTTGACTCAAACGATCTAGTTTGAGCTGTTCTAGGGTGCTTGTTGTCTCCTGGTTCTTGTTAGCCATTTGTTGGAGCAGATCAAGAGTGGTGATTTTTTTCTGTTTTCCCATTGAAATCTAGTTTATTAATTTGATAACTGTTCTACTTCTTCGAAGAATCTTTTGATATCCAACTCGCCGTCTTCCTTGTTTTCTGGAATAGGGTAGAGCGTGTTCCGATATTGTTCCTTGTAAATAGTCCTGTCCTTGACCACACTTTGCATCATGGGGATACCGGCTTGTTCGAATTGTTGGCGGAGTAGTGAAAACTTGTTTTTTCTTACCAATTTATATTTGTTGAAAAATAAGTTGACACTTTTGAGTACGCGCTCCTCATTGTCCAGAAAGTTGTTCTTTAAGGTAAAATAGAAATTAGAGGTGCTGTCTATCTCCAGTTCGTCGTGGCTAAAGGGGATGAAAATATGCTCGACATATAAAAGACCCCTTACCATTTCTATGTTGAGACTTCCCGGTAGATCTAGAATGATGTAATCTATTAGACCGTAATATTTCATAATAGTTTCTTGGAGAGATTCCACTGTTACCCGTTCGATGGGGTAAAGCTCTAATTCCTTGATTTCTGAAGCCTCCAAAAGATTAAGTTCACGCTGTCTTTTTTTATAGATTGAATACTGTGGATTGTCCCCGTCAAGGAGCACCACCTTTTTCCCTTTTGCATAATGAAGATTGGAGGCAAGGATTAGGTTTAAAGTTGTTTTTCCGATCCCCCCTTTTTCACCTACGATACTAATTATTTTTGTTTCCATAATACATATATTATTATTATACCGTTCCATTCATATCTTGGAATATGAATGTAGATTTAGGGACATATGTACCTATAAATATATTTGAATATGCACCTATATTTATATTTAAATATATGTATATAATTATTTAATATACAGTAAATTAGAGTAAATATTTTGTGGTAAGACCACATAATACCATATTAAAACAAGTAGGTACAATGGGATGTTCCATATGGTCTTATACTTTGATTTTTGATGCGGAATTTTTGGGTTTTATCCAATTGTGAAGAGTAGTAAATTACAATTTTGTACAACTTAATAGGGTATTGGTTTTCCTTTTTTTTACGTCAATTTTGTCTATTCCGTTATTCAGTTTCTGAATGGATGGGATTTAGTAGAATGGTAGTTTCGGTATAATTCCAAATCCCTGCGGAAGTCAAGCAAACCTTTCGCTCCAATCCCTCCCATGCGGACATGCTTCGCCGGTCCACTCGGGATGTCTTTCCGCTCCTGTTTTCCTCGACCTCCTCGGGACCGCGCAAAAGCACAAACGGCAAAAAGGCCGCTTGAGCTTTCTTCTCCCTTCCTATAAAAAAACAGATTATTTCTATGATTTATTTGATCGATATTATTTTAATATTAGACCAGATGGGTTGTTTATTTGTACCCATTTGATAGCATGTGGTTTGATATGGTTTAATGAGTTAAAATACTGATTATTAGTTTGTTATATTCAATTGTGAATTGCTATATTTATATATAATTATCCGTTTTTGACGGATAGCAAGTTATGTTTTAAACATCTTAAAACGCCTACTTCTTACGAAGTGAAAACCCTGCTTTAGGCGGCAGGAAGATGATATAAATCGAGGCAGAAAATGGCAATCAATAAAATCGGGAGAAAACGTTTGGGGAGCAAGAAAAGGGAGCATGCCATAACGCTCTATTTTAATGGTACAGAATTGGAAAAGATAAAGACCATTCTGCAGTCCTATAATCTTGATTATCGGAAAAGGGGAACTGTTGGACCTTTCTTAAGAAAGCTTATCCTTAACAAGGAAACGATAAAAGAGAAACGGATTCCAGACAGTATTTCGAACCTCGGTTACCAATTGAACAAAATAGGCGCCAACATCAATCAACTGGTCAAAGTGGCGAGCTACAAGAACCTGAGAAGCCCAAATTCTAACTTGGATCGAGAGATGCATAAGGCCAACAAACTGATAATCGAATTGATAGAAACTATAAACACCAAAGATTAAATATGATAGCAAGGATACTTTATCGGAACAATGTGCAGGGAGTATTGGACTATGTTTTGGGCAAGGCCAATAACACCATACTCGGCTTCCAGAACACCTATTCGGATACCGATACCAATACTAAATTTTTCGGAAGGGTCCTCTATTATCTCGGCAATCGGCACGATTCCGAAAAACGGTACGTACATGCCACCCTTAATCTTCCCCGTGGTGAACAATTGGAAGACAAGGTCTTTTTCGAACTCTCCAAGGCATATATGAATCACATGGGATATGGGGAGCAGCCTTATATGGTGGTCCGCCATCACGATACCAAGCACGAGCATGTCCATATCGTCTCGACCACTATCAAGGAGGATTGTCTGCAGATAAACTTGTCTAACGATTTCAGAAGGAACGTGGCCACCCAGAAATACCTGGAAAAGCAGTTCGGTCTTTCTCCATCACCAGACACACGACAAGGCAAGGAGCTTCCGATATATCGAATCCCCCAATTCAAGAACGAAGACATCAGCGGTGTAAGGTTCTATATCCAGGATATCATAAACAACACCTTGCAGAAGTACAAGGTGCGAAGCTTCAAAGAACTGTCCGAACTACTAAGACCGTACCACATCCAATTAAGGACAGTGGACCATAATAGTAGGATAGGCGTATCGTTTGGCATAGAAGTAGAGGATGGTTACAGCTCAAGATATATCAACGGTTCTACCGTACATCCTCAACTTAGCGGTCCAAAATTGCAAAAGGTCTTTGAGCGGAACAAGCGTTCCAAACTATTGCCTATGGTACAAAAGCGTTTGGAAAAGCAAATATTGACCACATTTAAACTGTTTGAGAGCATACACTATGAAAATCTGCCGGATGTACTAAAATCGTACCAAAATCTGGATTGTGAATTGCCTTATGGAAAGAAAGAGCAACCAAAGGATATCATTATCTATGACAAATCAGGATTTATATTGAGGGCTTCGGAGATAAGTTCGAAAATAAAACTCGCAAACCATCCACAGCTAACCAATTCCGAAAATGAGAAAACAAGTATCGCAGTTGATGGCAAACAATTTAATCTTGAAATACAAAAACTAATAAAAAACGCCTTTTATAAATCCTACTTGGATGCTAATAAACGTGCTACATTGTTCTCGGAATTTGTAATGATCAAAAGCTTTAAAGAGGTGTTGCCTTATATAGCGAGTTCGGAACAATATTCTTTTCTAAACCATTATTCGACCAAGAATGGAGAAAGTCCGTTGTTGAATTTGGTACAAAAGGAATTTGAAAACACGCGTACTGGATTGGGCATATCGGAAGCGAACAAAGAACTTAAAACGCTGAAAAACAGGGCTTCAATTTTAAAAACGGCAATGGAAGCCAATGTATTCGATGTTTCTGGAAACAAAAGTATTCTATTTCATTTGTTACAGGGCCTGGGCCTCAAATATGATAATGGAAAGATTTCCTATAGCAACTCCAATGTACATTCCGTTAAGATGCTCCTTGACAATTATCAAATTCCAAATGAGAATGAGGCCTACATATCCTTTGGGAGTATCAATCAAAATGAAAGGGTATTGCAACTGTTAACGGAAGTACAGGGCGCCAAGGGTACGGATTTAGGCGCTACCGCTTTTTTCCTTCCCATGCTACTGCCCCAAATTTATAGCTCAATGGCTCCGGACTATCGAAAGAAATTTGAAGAATATAGCTTAAAGGCATACCTCCGTAATGCGGAAGGAATCCATTTGTCTTATGAAAAATCTCCAAGAGATTATATACAACTGTTCAACGCCAAAGGGTTTTATTTCGAGCAAAGAGAGGATGAAATTTATATCAGCTCAATATACTCCAATCAAGGGGTCAGTAGTCCGTTAGGATCAAAAAATCAGGCATATATTAAGTCGATCAAGAATTTGGATACGGTGTTGAACGATCAATCCAAAACCATATCCAACATTACGGACAAGGGTAGGGGAGAGTTCAAAAACTTATGGCTTTCTTGTTTAATAGAAAAAGGATTATACAGGAAAGCTTCTTTTATGATGGTCTATGATAAATTACGTCCAAATTTGGATAAGGACATAATGGAGTACCACTTGGAAAAAGGATTACGGGAACAGTTACTTGATGTATCCAAACAAAAGTTGAACTCACAACAGGCAACTATTTTACGTAGGAGTGCCTTTGCTTTCAGTTCCCTTTTAGGAGGTAGCCATTATAACGAGGAAGAAGTCTTTAATGGGTTTAAGGACGAGCTTACGGATTATTCTAAGCGAAATGGAATTTACCTTTCTTGAAGAGTTGAAATTGGATATAGGAGATCATAGCAATGATAATTCAGAAGGCGAGAATAGAATAATCTTAATAAAGAACAAGAGTAAGTTTTACCCTTGTAGCACGAACAAAGGTAAATTTTCGTTATATTTACCCTTGTTAACCATACGTAAGTAATTATTACCCTTGTTCAAAATGACAGCATTTAATAGAGATACGCCATACAATAGCCTACCATTATTGCCACCAAAAGCAGCCTTGGAAACTACTAAGGTGTTGCGTAAGACCATTGATGCCAGTAGGGCATTGGCACAACTAAATGGTATGCTGACCAATTTACCCAACCCAACGTTGTTTTTGGACACCATACATTTACAAGAAGCAAAAGCGAGTTCCGAAATAGAGAATATCATTACTACTAATGATGATTTGTACAAATCTATAGTTGCTGACAAAAAGTTTGATAACCCTGCAACAAAAGAGGTGATTAGCTATAAAGAAGCACTTTGGAATGGATTACGCGACATAGAAAAACGCCCATTTATAACTACCAACTTGTGCATTGAAATTGTACAAAGTATTAAAAAGAATACCGCAGGCATTAGAACAACGCCAGGAACTGCATTAAAAAATGAAAAAGGTGAAACTATCTACACACCTCCTGAAGGTGAAAATGTGATAAGGGAGAAATTAGCAAATCTTGAGACCTTTATAAATGGTGAAGATTCAATAGATCCTTTAATTAAAATGGCTTTAATGCATTATCAATTTGAAGCAATACACCCCTTTAGTGATGGCAATGGTAGAACCGGGCGTATTTTATTGCTGCTCTACCTAAAACTTGAAAAATTGCTGGATACCCCTGCTATTTATTTAAGTGAGTATATTATAAAAAATAAAGCCGACTATTACAACAAGCTACGTGAGGTAACCGAAAATAATGCTTGGGAATCGTGGATATTGTATATGCTTGAAATGGTAGAGTATACCGCTAAAAAAGGATTGCAACGTTTAAAGGATGTAACCGATTTAATGCAATTGATGGCATCTGAAATTAAAGAAATCTTGCCAAAAGTATATACTAAAGAGCTTGTGGAAATATTATTTAGATTGCCATATACAAAAAGACAATTTTTAATTGATGCCAAATTAGGAACACCCAAAACGGTTGGTAATTACCTAATAGCCTTAGAGGAAGCTGGGTTTTTAATATCTGAAAAAGTAGGCAAAGAGAAATTATATCTCAACCATAGATTAATGGCTGTTTTAGAAGCCTCTTAGCTACAAAATACAGGATTACGAAATAAAGTTTAACGTGAAATTTATTCGCTTTAATGATACTACATTTTTTAAAGATTCACATCAAAATCGTGCCTAGAGAATTCCTGAAAACCGTGACACTTAGAGAAACGGATAATGGTTGGAAGCATTGTAGTAAATAAAATTGAATTTTGTAAATAAAAGACTTACACCATATGGGTGTTTAAAGTGTTAATGCTCATTAAGTTTTACTATTTTAGAGGCATACTAACTCACCTAAATAGTTAATGGCATTATTTCAAACATCCGTACTTAAATCACATCTCGCTTTACTTAATCAAGAAGCAGTCGATAAAGCATATAAAAAGCACCAAAAATACTTCTGGAACACTACGATACAGGAAAATATCAAAAGTGCAAAAGAAGAACAATATCAAGCAACATTTCTTAATGAATTATTCGTTAATATATTAGGCTATACCCTATTTCCTAACCCTAATTCAAACCTGACTACAGAGTTTAAAAACGAAAAGAATGCACGCAAAGCAGACGGTGCAATTCTTAAAGACGGAAGTGCTATTGGAGTTATTGAATTAAAAGGCACCAATACAAAGGACCTAGAGAGCATCCGTAGACAAGCGTTCGATTATAAAGCAAATCAAAAAGGATGTATCTATGTAATCACATCAAATTTTGAAAAGCTACGTTTTTATATCAACGATGCCACTGAGTTTGAAGAGTTTGATTTGTTTACACTTTCACCTGAGCGTTTTAAATTGCTTTATTTGTGTCTGCACCAAAGTAAAGTACTCAACAATATTCCGCTCAACATTAAGGAAGCATCTATTGCTGAGGAAGAAGAAATCACCAAAGCTTTTTATAAAGATTATTCGGTATTTAAACGTGAACTGTTTAGAGATTTGGTGCGCAACAATTCTAAAACCGTCAAGGCGAAGCTCAGTACCAACATCGATGAAGATGAACAGCTTGCCATTGCGCGATTAGAGAAGAATGTGAAACTCACTTTGTTTAAAAAATCACAAAAACTGATAGACCGTTTTCTGTTTATATTTTTTGCTGAAGACCGGATGTTATTGCCATCTAATTCCACCTTGCAAATCCTTAAAAAATGGAAAAATGATCAAGATTTCGGGGATGACCGTCCGTTGTATGATCTGTTTAAACAGTATTTTAACTTTTTAGATACCGGAAGAAAAGGAACCCAAAACCGTGCTGAAATTTATGCTTACAATGGTGGCTTGTTTAAACCAGATGCTATTCTTGATGCCGTAGAAATTGATAGTGATCTATTGTTCAAATATACCCTTAGCTTATCCAATTACGATTTTGAAAGTCAGGTAGATGTGAATATTCTGGGACATATTTTCGAAAACTCGCTCAACGAGATTGAAAGTGTGAGTTCAGAAATTGAAGGTGGGGAGTTTGATAAACAAACCAGCAAGCGTAAGAAAGATGGTGTCTTTTATACCCCAAAATACATTACCAAATACATTGTAGAAAATACGATTGGCAAACTATGTGAAGAGAAGAAAATAGAGCTAAGCTTTCATGAAGAAGAATATTTCAAAGGTCGTAAAAACCGAAATAAAACAACTATAGCCAATCTTGTCAATATTCTAGATGAATATCGTGATTGGTTATTACAACTGACTATTTGTGATCCTGCCTGCGGTTCTGGCGCATTTTTAAACCAAGCATTAGATTTTCTAATTAAAGAACACAGTTATATTGATGAATTGAAAAACAAAATTTTAGGTGGTGGTTTACAATTCTCTGACATAGAAAATACCATTTTAGAAAATAATATATATGGGGTTGACCTGAACGAGGAAAGTGTAGAAATAGCTAAACTTTCCCTTTGGTTACGTACTGCCCAACCAAGAAGAAAACTGAACGACTTAAGCAGCAATGTAAAATGTGGGAACAGTTTAATTGATGATAGAAAAGTAGCTGGAGATAAAGCATTCAAATGGGAGACTGAATTTCCTCATGTTTTTAAAAAAGGTGGTTTTGATGTGGTGATTGGGAATCCGCCTTATGTTAGGGTACAAAATTTGAGATATGATGAAATAGATTTTTATAAAGAAAAATATGAGGTGGCTCACAAACGAATAGATGTCTCATTAATGTTTTTTGAATTGGGGTTCCAAATCATTAAACAAAACGGGCTACTATCATTCATAACTTCTATTCAATTTGTAAATGCAGAGTATGGAAGAAAAATTAGAGAATTGCTTCTAAATTATAGAATAAATGAATTTATAGATTTCGATGGTTTAGGAGTTTTTGATGGCGCAACCACTTATCCAGGGATATTAATGCTGCAAAAACAAAAACCATCTGATTTTGACTACTTCAAAATTCATGAGATAGGAGCAACCAGTCTTTTTGAAAAACATAACCAAGATTCTTTATTTTCATTAAAAAGGACGATATCACATAGTTCGTTAAATGATGATGTCTGGGTTTTCGGGTCAAAAGATTATCAAAATGTTTTAGATAAGTTAGAGGAGAATTCAATAAAACTTAAATCATTTGCTAATCCTTGCACAGGTCTAACTAGTGGTAAGGACAAGGTTTTTATTTTTGACAAGTCACAAGTTGATGCACTCGATCTAGAGAAAGAAATTTTATTACCCGTCGTTAGGGGAAGGAATATTTCTCGTTTTTATATAAGTGATGAAACCGACTTTGTACTGTATCCTTACAGATTAATTAACGGAGAGACTAAGATGATACCTGAAGATGATTTGGCCTTAAATTATCCAAAATCTTATGCTTATTTGAAGGAACACCGGATTGAATTAGGAAAAAGAAAGGATTCTCGAAAGTTACTCTCCGAAACAGGTGATTGGTACAAATTAATACGAAAAGGTAGGTTAGAGCTCTTTCGATCTCAAAAAATTCTTACTCCTGGTATTAGTAAAGAAAATAGATTTGCTATTGACCATGACGGTTTTACTTATTTATGTGGCGGTGCAGGTGTTTTTGGTTTAGTTCAGGAAAAATTTAACATTTATTACTTAACTGCCATACTTAATAGTAAAGCAGTTGAATTCTTTCTGCATTCGATTAGCACTAAAAAGCAAGGGGGTTACTATTCATATCTAAATAGTTTTTTAGAACAAATCCCTATTCCCATAAAACAGAATATCGATATTTTATCAGCTTCAGAAAATATTGAAAGATTGATTAAAAAATCTGTTGATATCAACGAAAAGTTGAAAAAGTATATGAGTGAAAAATTCAACATTTCAAATTTTTCAACTAAACTCCAATCTTGGCACGAACTCTCCTTCGGTGATTTCATTAAGGAGTTAATCAAAGCTATCAAAGCCAACAATAAATTAAGAGCGGCAGAAGATTTGGCGCCTGTTCCAGAGTTGACCAAAAAGGATGAGTTCGAATGGATGGAACTTTTTGAAGAGAACAAGAAAAAAGCACAGGACCTTCAATCTCAAATTGCCAAAACTGAGAAAGAAATTGACCAGATGGTTTATCAGTTGTATGGGTTGAATGAGGAGGAGATTAAGATTGTTGAGAATAGTTAAAAAAGGTATTAATAAATAAGGCTTGTAATTAGAATATAAATAATATCCAATATGCACATAAAGTTTTTCCATCTTCAAAATTTCAGGAAACTTAAGGATTGTAGAATAGATGTCTCGGCAAAAGAAACGGTTTTTGTTGGGGCAAACAATAGTGGCAAAACATCGGCTATGGATGCTTTGATATTATTTCTAACAAAAAATAGAGATTTCGACTTTAAAGATTTTACGCTTTCCAATTGGGCTGAAATAAACAAAATAGGAGATAATTGGCTTAATGAAAAAGATTTAGCAAAAATCGAATTTTCATTAAATTCTTGGGTTTCTGAAATACCCACTCTCGATATTTGGTTAAAAGTTGAGAATAATGAATTACAGCACGTTAGCCATATCATCCCTACGTTAGGTTGGAAAGGAGGCATTTTGGGGGTACGATTAAGATATGAGCCTGCTGATTTGAAAGCTTTGTTTAGTGAATTTGTAGAAGTGACTAATAATACACGAAAAATTTATGATACGGAGAAAGATAAAGAATCTACTTTCAAATTGTGGCCAAAAAATTTAAGAGATTTTTTAGATAAGAAATTAAATAATCACTTCAAAGTTCAGACATATCTTCTGGACCCAACACAGCACGAGCATCCTCAATTGCTCTCAGATAAAGATGTTGCAATTCAAGGAGATGTATTGGACAAACTTATTAACGTAGATATAATTAATGCTCAACGTGGATTTACAGATGCTAATGCTGATTCTGGGGAAGGTGGAAATTCAAAAAATTTATCAACTCAATTGCGTGGGTACTATGAAAAACATCTTAACCCAAGTATAAATCCAACCGAAGCTGATATAGATGCATTAAAACAACTTCATCAAGCTAAAGAGGCCTTCAATAAGAATCTTCAAGACAGCTTTGTTGATGCATTAGATGAACTGGGAGATTTAAATTACCCTGGTTTCGGAAATCCGCGCATTAGGTTAAGCAGTGAGATAAACACAGCAAATAGTCTTCAACACGATTCTGCTGTGCAATATTCTATGAATGATGGTATTTCTGATTTGTCCTTACCAGAAAAATACAATGGACTTGGATATCAAAATCTTATCTCAATGATTTTCAAACTGATAAGTTTTAGGGATAAGTGGATGAAAAAAGGAAAAAGTTTCAATCCAGCAGATAGTGAGATGATTTTTCAACCTATTCATTTGGTTTTAATAGAAGAACCAGAAGCTCATTTACATGCACAAGTACAGCAGGTTTTTATAAGAGAAGCCTATAAAGTGTTAAGAAAACATGAAAATCTACAAGAAAAGAAGGAGTTTGAAACGCAATTAATAATAAGTACACATTCTAATCACGTTGCGCACGAAATTGATTTCACTTCATTACGTTATTTTAAGCGTAATATTACTGATACTAGCACAATCAATACGTCATCTGTCGTCAATCTTTCTAAAACGTTTGGAGGGGATAATGAATCTACAAGATTTGCTAAAAGATACCTCAAGACAACTCATAGTAATTTGTTTTTTGCTGATGCAGCAATAATGGTTGAAGGTCCTGCGGAAAGAATGCTGATACCCTATTTCATTAAGCATCATACTCAATTGAATAAATGCTACTTGTCAATTTTAGAAATCGGTGGTAGTCACGCCCATACCTTAAAACCTTTAATTGAAAACTTGGGGCTAATTACTTTGATTATAACAGATATAGATTCAATAAATCCGAAATTAAGTCGAAATAAAGTACAACCGGTTCTCAAAAATCAATTTGAAACAGGAAACACCACTTTATCGAATTGGATACCTAAAGAAAAAGATTTGGATGCCTTACTATCAATGAATTCACTAAAGAAAGAGGACGATAATAACCCTATTAAGGTTGCCTACCAAATTCCAGTGGAACTAGAAGATGACAAAAAGAAAATCATAGTTTACCCATATACATTTGAAGATTCATTAGTACTCGAAAACAGAATAATATTTAGAAAGCTTACTAATTCAAAAGGTCTACTTAAAAGAATGGTTGATGCTACAAACGAACAGACGGTTCAGAAATCAGCAGATAAGATGTATGACATAATAACAAACCCTGCAGCAAAAAAGGCGGAGTTTGCTCTGGAACTATTTTATTTTGAAGAGCCTAATGTTTTAAGTACCCCAAAATATATTGAGGAGGGGCTAGAATGGCTTGAAGAAAAACTTATTTCTAGAAAAACTGGATTTCAAAATTTACAAAAATAGATATGGGTGCCTCGCTAAAAGACAATAATATTGATGATTCTGTTGATATTCAAATATCGGAATGTTTAAATCCTCACAACCCAAAAAGTTTTTTTTTGTTCGCTGGAGCAGGTTCTGGAAAAACTAAATCCCTTGTCCAAGCATTGATGAGATTTAAAGACTCTTTTGGATATGGATTCGCTCTAAAAAGTCAAAAAATAGCGATTATCACCTATACTAACACAGCAGCTGATGAAATAACTCAAAGGTTAAAATTCGATCCAATTTTTAATGTAAGCACCATACATAGTTTTGCTTGGGAATTAATAAAGTCACTTACTTCTGATATTAAAATATATGTAGAAGGTCAATTAAAGGAGGATTTGGAAGAATTGAATGATGCCCAAACTAAATCGAAAGATTTAAATAACAAAACCTCTATCCAAAGGGCAAAGAAAATTGTATCAAAAGAAAGGCGTTTAAAAAACTTACCAGAAATAACACAATTCACATATAACCCGAATGGCGATAATATCAAAAAAGATTCACTAAATCATACCGAAGTAATTGGTATAACCGCACATTTTATGGAAAATGAACCGTTGATGCAAGATATTATTGTTGCTCGATTTCCAATAATATTAGTGGATGAAAGTCAGGACACTAAAAAAGAGCTAATTAAGGCACTATTTTCTCTACAAAATAACAAGAAAGCTGTTTTCTCTTTAGGATTATTTGGGGATACCATGCAACGAATCTATGCTGATGGTCAGCCAAATTTGGGATTATCTCTGCCAAAAGATTGGTTGCTTCCGTCAAAACAAATGAATCATCGTTCTGATAAAAGAATAATAAAGCTCATAAATGATATTCGTAAAGGCGTAGATAAGCAAGAACAGTTACCTAGAGTTGAGAAAGCAGATGGTGTTGTTAAATTATTTATTTCGAGTAGAGATAAAGACAAAACTTCGGCGGAAGAATTAGTTGCTGAAAAAATGTCCGTTTTATCAAAAGACAAAAACTGGTTAAATGCCGATGAAGTTAAAATCTTGATTTTAGAGCACCACATGGCAGCAAAGCGAATGGGGTTTCTTGATTTATTTCAACCATTGTACAATGCAGATAAATTGAAAACGAGTCTATTGGATGGCTCCCTTTCGGCTTTAAATATTTTTAGAAAAATAATATTGCCATTAGTTGATGCTAATAACACAAACGACAAATTTGCAATAGCAAGAATAGTAAAATTAAATTCCCCGCTTTTTGATAAAAAAAGAATAGAGTCTACAAAAAATCAACTGGAGTATATTTCAACTATTAACAACCACGTAGAGAAATTACTTAAATTATGGGAAGATGAAGCAGACCCATTACTAATGAATATAGTTGAAGTCATAAAAGAAACAAATCTGTTTTCCTTGCCGGGAGATTTAAAAATTAGTGTTTCAAAAGAATCGGAGGACAGAGATGATACAGATGAAGAAGAAATAGATGATAATAGTCAAAGCTCGGTTGAAATAATTGAAGCCTGGGAAGCTGCTCTTCAAACACCCTTCTCGCAAGTATTTAATTACAATGAATACTTATCAGAGAAGTCTAGATTTGCCACACATCAGGGAGTAAAGGGTTTAGAATTCCCGAGGGTTATGGTAATAATCGATGATGAGGAGGCAAAGGGATTTATGTTTAGTTACGATAAATTATTTGGTTCAAAAGGATTTTCAGCTACTGATATAAAAAATTTACAAGAGGGAAAAGAAACAGGTATTGATAGAACAAGGCGATTATTTTATGTCGCTTGTAGTCGGGCAGAAAAAAGTCTTGCAATAGTTGCATATACTAATCATCCAGAAACGGTAAAAGCTAATGCTCTTGCATATGGTTGGTTTGAAGAAAGTGAGATAGAAATTATATAGCTTATCATCGATTATGAGAAATAAAACAAACGATAACGACTATCAAAACGATTGGGCATTCAACGACGATTTCACCAAAGAAATCCATATTTCTGAGGCTAAAAGCGGACTCAATGGTTATTATTGTTTGGGCTGTAAAAAGGAAATGCAGGCAGCTAAAGGTTTAAAAAGAGTTCATTATTATAGGCATCACGCAAAAAATGTAGATAAAGGCAATACAGAATGTGTCGTAGCTAGCAGAAATTATAGAGAACGTTTAGCCAGAGATATACTTCAAAGACTAAAGGAATTAAAAGTTCCAGAAGTATTAAAATTTCCAGCTATAGGAGAGGAAGGTGTGCCAATGCTTTTAAAATTACCCGAGACTATAAGAGCTTATAAAGTGAAGTCTGAACTAACTTTTTACGAAGATGAGAATTGCCAAATTAATTTTGGTAAAAACCCAGATATAGACGAGAGGTTTTTATTGATAAGACCAGATATTACTTTTTTCAATGAGAAAGACGAGCCTGTTTTGCTCATTGAATTTGTTTTGTATCATAAAATAGATATTGAAAAGAAGTTAAAACTTAAACGTTTAGGTTTAAATACTGTACAAATAATCATTCCAAAAAAGCCTGGGAATGAAATTGAAAATGCACTAAAATCAAGAACAAAAGTTAAATGGGTTTACAATGAAATCGAAGCCAACACCAAATATATATTCGTTTCCGAAGCAACTGATAACGGAGTATGGTCTATTGATGACGACCAGAGAAACATTTTCGAAGAAAATTACAAGTGCAGAGCAAACCAAATTAAATATCTTATACGAACAGTTAAAAGAGCTTTGGAATCGCAATCTTACAAAAGAGCTGAACAACACTTTGAATCAGAAATATCTAGAGTTGAGAGAGCTACAGAAGCTGAGAGGAAGGGACTGGAAGAAATGGAAGCAAGAATTGATGAAGAGGTACGAGAGCAATTTAGAGACAGAGCTTTCGATGTTGAATCACAGAGAGGAAATCTTAGTATTAGAGAAAGAGGATTTAGAGAAAAATTTAATGACTTGGACGATAGATATCAATCTAAAAAAGAAGAACTTAGAAGGGAGCAAAAAGGAGTTGATAGAGATAAAGAGTCAGAACTCGAAAACGGAGGAACTGAGGAGTCAATTAGAGAAAGATTTAAGCGTTCAAGCGAGGAATTACGAGACGAGTTTGAAGAAATATCAGAAGGCGATAAAAGAATTATCCATAATAGAATGGAATCTAACGGAAAAATATCAGAAAAAACAGAGCAGCTTACAGAATTATTTGGACAGTTTGAAAGTGAAGAACAAGGAAGCTTTACAAATAGAAAAAATGATATTGGAAAAAGCTTCAAAGACCAGTCTAGACTTGAAGAAGAAAGCCTATCAGAAAATAATAGAAGAGAAGAAAGAAGTATTAAAGAATTACAATTCAAAGAGAGAACCTTATCAGAAGAGTTTAGAAAACTTGAAGAACGAGAACAAGAAAGCTATAGAGAAGGAAGAGCTGAAATTGATCGAGAAGAAAAAGGATTTGAAGAATCAATACGTGAAGAACTTATTAGAGAACTCGGACAAACCGCCAACAAATTACCCAAAAGACTTAAGTTTGTATTGGAAGCACAGCGAGTGGGACGCGATTACGAAATTGCTCATCGCGAAGAACAATACTATAGAAGGGCACGAGAGATTTTTAACAAGGGAACTTGGAAAACACAATAGATCTTTAGATTGGTTTTTAGAAGTGTTTGAAGATGACATTATTGATCGGTAGCATGCAAATTTGAAGGGGCTTTCCCTTAAGGTTTTTCTCGCATGTTTTGATTTATGAGAAAAACCAAGCCTCGTAAACAATGGTTAACGCGGCTTTTACCAGTGTAGTTATAGTAGGAGACCAACACTTTCCTCACTCTGGTAACCCAGCTATTTTTTAAATCTTCTTCTTAAACTCCGTCAAAGCGTTAACAATGGCAGTCTCCATATCTCTGTACTCCTCTTGAACATCGGCCTGGTACACTACATTTTCCCCAATATTGTCCTTAGGTATAAACTCGTTTTCCTCTGTGAGGATCCATGCGGGGTTATAGCCCAAAGAATAGTAATACAAAATCAATTTGATGGTAGTCAAAGATATGGCCCCACGTTCTACGTTGACCAAGGTATTATAGTCCATGTCAAAACGTTCCGTGATCGATTTTATGGAAAATGCACTTGAACGTTTGTTGCCGGTATCCTTTTCGATCAGTTCTTCGCGAATCATCTTTAAACGTTCGCTGATGTACGCAAAATCCTCTGTGGAGGCTCTCATCATCTCATCTAAATCTTTCATGTGTATGATTTTAATTATTATTCCTATCCATTTCTATAGGATAGCTTGAAAATAAGGTTTCCAAATTCCCCAAAGAACCATCAAACACATCGGTTTGGTTCAACGCTGAAACTTTTTCAAAAATAGGTATTTCATGTTGCCTACGAAAAGCATCCGCCAACTCCCTACTTGGCCTACTGCGATATTTTTTTATAAAATCTTTAGCTATGATTTCGTCTTTTTTCAGGGATGCTGCTATTTCATCGGTTATTTTATGTTTGTCAAAAACTGCCAGTTTTGGTTTATTCCCCGTACATCGGACATATTCCCGCTCCACAAGCACATTGATATCACTGATTACCTTCATAAAATTGGCGTCCAAAACCCTATCTATTTCTTGGTCAATGTACATTCGATCTACCAGGGCAGTAATATACTGTTCTATCTTTTGTGTAGCAGCAGAATCCTTTTTTGTCAATTCCTCTAGCTTTTGTAGATGGTCGAACAGTTTCAGTTCATTAGCCAATGGAATGAACTGCATTCGTTGTATATGATTCCCATATTGAACTGCCGCAAACTTTTTGATGTATTTAGTATAGAAGTCCAAATAATTCGTCTGACCAAAATCAAGATCTCGCACTACCTCAAAAAAGTTAAGACTGTGTATTAGTTTCATTTTGGACTCCACCAATTCCGGATGATCTTTACTTTTAAATTTGGTGTGGACGGGTATTTCGTATTTTCCTTGGATTTTTTTGGATTCCATATTGGGCTTTAGTAACCCAAAACACAGCTTTTGTTCAATAGGATTTTCAAAGGTATCTGCTACAATCCCCCCAAAATGGCCTGTAGACATACAGGTAATCTTGCTTTTTGGCAGTAATTCCGAAAGGATGGTGCTGAAATTGACCGTTGTATCGTTGTTGGATACAGCCCTGCTCTTTTTTTCTTGATGGATGCGTCCAAATATCTCGCTGATTCTACGTGCTGTTTCTCCTTTTGCCGCCCCACTGAACACATTGGAGCAGTTGTCGAAGATGACTTCCGCCAGTTCCCTGCCGTAATCTGCTATTAATTGTGTAATGCTCTGTATGCCCAACACCGTGGCTACGTAATGAGACCTTCCTGTGTCGATTATCTTGCGCAGTCCCATAATGAAAACAGTAGGGAGTTCATCCAGGATCAGACCCATTGGTCTACATCCAGGTTTGTTTACCACCTGTAAAATCTTATTAATGTAAAGGCCTATTGGAGCTGCATAGATTTCGGAACGGTCGGGATTATTCTGAATACAGACTATTTTTGGTTTTTGTGGGTTATTAATGTCCAATCGAAAATCGTTGCCGGTCATGATATAATAGATTTCCTTGTTAGCTAGCATGGAAAGGGATATCTGGGCACTTGCGGTCTGGCCGGCCAACTGCTGACCCGCTTGCCGTTCCATGGCATCCTTGAAAGGAATCATCAGACTGCGAACTTCTACTTCCCTCATCATAATTTCCAACAAGTATTCAATGTTTATGGTGGATAAGGTTATAACATGGGGCAAAGTGCAGATATTCTCACCAGTCTCCTCGGATTTTTTCTTCAAGTACCAGATCAGGCCTGAAACAAAACTAATGGCACTCTTGGAAAAGAAATCACTGCGTTTTATCCATTCCTTATTTAGATTTTTCATGATAATGGTAGCAGCATCTGCAGCATCGGTCTGGTTTCGCATTAAATAGGGGTCAATAGGATTACAGCGATGCGATTTCTCAATATTATCAAAACTCAACGTATAAAAATCGGGTAGGGTAGAAAGTTCGTTGTCACCGGTTATACGTTCCTTTTTTCTTCGCCAGTAGTTATAGGCAACTTTACTTAGGGTATCGAACTTAAAATCATATATCAAAAGTGTAAAGTTTTTTTCAATCATTTGCTCTATAATCTCTTCGATCAAAGCGAAGGATTTTCCACTACCTGGAGTACCTATGACCAACAAAGCCCGGAACAGGTTGACAAAATTAATCCAACCTTTCCGTAGTTGTCCTTTGTATTGGTATTCATAGGGGATGTTTACGGAATACTTGGTATCTATGCGATCTTCCATTTGTTGAAAGGTTTCGTTCTGGTCGTTGAAAGGATCCTCTTCGGCCTCATTAGAAAAGTCCATCACTTGAAAAAGATGCATTGAGCCAGAAACAGTTAATAGAAAACCGATACAATATAAAGTCAAGGAGTACCAAAGCAAACTGAGTTGTAGAGTTCTAAAATAGCCTGTTATAAATAATAATATACAGCCGATCCCTAAATAAGATAGCCCGGTCATTAAGGATCTGTCTTCTTTTTTTCTGGGGTTATAGAGCATGACCGAACCCAAAATAATCATCACTAGCATAACTCTACTGATATAAGGCTCTTGAAAAGCTTTAAATCGTATAAGGAAATTGTGGATAATCTCTGAAAGTTGTGAATCCCATTTCAGATATTGCACAATCGGGAAATAGGTGACAAAACCTATTACTGCAAATGAGATTGCCGATAGTAACATTGCCGAGTATGCTAGATTCTTGTCGTTCATGATGAAAGCAAAAGGTTTGGGTGTTTATACCCATAACAGACTATTTGAACATGCGTCCTTTCCAGAGTTCAATTACATGTGAAGACGCAATCTGGAAGGAAACATCGTTTTCGCTGACATAATCGATGGTTTGGTCCTTAAGGAGCCCTGCCTGTTCATTGATGAACCTCGCATAGGTATCTGCCTTTTGAAGTCTGTGTTTTAAGGACATATCGGTTTCCTCGATAAGTTGGTCCAAAAGTGTAATGTAATATTGATTGTCCTTTAATTCTATAGATATGGATTCCATGAGTATCATTTTATAAAGTTTTGTAAGTTATCATTTTTCCTCACTTTACCATTTCTTTTTTCAAGTATAAGGGAATCCTTTTTCCTTAAGTGCATGCTGATTTCCTTTAAGGGAATGGTGTAATTATTTTCCAATCCAAAATCGCATTCCACACTATTGTTATGTACAACCTTAATGATGCCAATGTTGGGAGTACCCTGAGGACCATAGGTTGTTTTTAATTTAATTTGATCCCCGATGGCCATTGCATTCTGGTTGATGGTCTCCATCTCAATATATTTAACCTTCTTAGAATCCATAAGATCATCGTTCCAGTCCTTTCCTTTAGATTTATGAATAGTGGCCTTAAACGGTAGATAGAGCTCGCTAATGGTTGCTAACAACGTTTTGAAGAGGTTTTTGTCTCCGTCAATCTGAATAGTATTAATAATTTCTGGCAAGTAGAATTCCAGGAGGATTTTGTCCGAAGTTATTGTCCATTGGAGCCAATTGAACATAAGCTTATCCCATTGGAAATGGGCAGTCAATTTTTCTTCTATAAAAGTGGCATGATTGTTCAATAAAATCCCATTGCCTGCGGAGTAGTTAAACAGTAGGCTTACAGATCTGTTCCTATAAGAATATTCCACATAAATGTTCGGATTATAAAGGTTCATAAGGTTGGTAAATAGTATTAAGTCAAATTCGTAACCTTTGATGTCATTATCCATTATGGATATTAAGGTCACCATGTTTGACTTTAAGTAAGTTTCGGTTAGCTGACCGAAAAACTGAAGTTTTTTTTGATACAGGTTACCACTAAAGGAGACATAAAAGTTATCCAGACTACCATGGAGTTCGTGATAGGAGAGGAGGTCTATGCTGCTTTCCGCGACTATAATTTTTGAAGGATCTTTAATGGGGCTGGAATGGAATAGAAAATGATCCTTTTGGTTCAGTACCAAGCGAAATTTTTTTATTTTGTTGTCGCTTCTGCTTCTATATGATTTGTTGTAGAGAATGTAATTTTGGGGATTTCTATCCAAATCGTACTTTGGAAAGGCAATGTTGGCTATTTTATTGACATTTTCCCCATTGGGATAAGCATTATATATACGGCCCTTAAATATTGGATTGTTTAAAGTTGTCCTTGAAATACCTCGTTGCTGTCTTAGATAACTGGAGTTCCGTAATGGAGCAATAGTAAAATTATCTTCCAAGGATTTTTTTGTTACATTGGTATTTCTCACTTCCATCGGTATATTTCCCATATAACCAGTCCCGTTCACAATTTCTAGTCCGGCTTGCACCGCCTTATAAAAATTAGTATTCCTCAGCATCAAATACCCGAAAAATAGCCCTTTGTCCTGGGAATCATTTCTGTTGAAATAGGTTACTGGCTCCCGGGCCGTTTGCAGTACAATGCGATCTTTGTGGTTCTTGAATTCCATAGAACCTGCACTTTTCTTTATTAATTTGTACCCATTTTGATGTAAGTACATTGGAAAATTGGCCTCAACATTGATTTTTGAGATCAATCTTTTATAATGTTCAGGATCATCTATGTAGTTCGGACTTTTCATCGGAAGGATGTAAAATAGCCGACATGCCAAGCAGGTCGGCTATTAAATTGAGTTAGTATAAAAGGGTTACATGCTTACGGCCTTGTTAAGCTGACTCTTTTTTTTTTCGCCCTCAACAGTTACGTTCTCCTTGGTCTCTTTCTCCTTTACATTGGTTTTATCCAAATTTTTGTAGAGAAAACGTTGGCCTTTGGCACTCCATCGGACCATATAGGTCAAAGGTCCTTTTTGGGTCTTTCGAATAGTGATTTTCACTTCTTCCCCCTTGTTTAAATTGTCCGCCTGTTGTTTGGACAATACTTGGCCCAAAACATACATGTTGGCGGAGACAGCAGATTTTGTACGGATGTCGTTCAGTTTTGGCTCATAATAGGCCAATTTCTGGAAGGAATCGCCGTTTAAGGAAGTTCCGGTGAACTGAATGGTTTTACCCTCGTTTACCATAGCTTGGTATTCATCCTTGGTAAACTGATATTGGTAGGCGTTCGCCTCTTTTAGCTTAACCAGTTCCTTGCGTTTAATCTGAACGTCCAGTCTAGAACCGTAAGTGGAGTTATATAACATTTGAACCATCTTAATCGACTCCTTCAATTTGCCATCATTGATGTACGTTGTCTCGATCAACTGTTCTTTACCTTCTAAAATTGATTCTTGAATGTTGGGTTCTAACTTCTCAAAACTTATATAGGCCCCTTCCATCCGTCTTTTTGTGTCGGCCTCAGCAAATTGTTGCTCCATATTCTTTTGAACTTCAACATTCCTACTGTCCTTGGACATTACAAATGACGGATTATTACCGGCTTTAATTTTGAAGGTTTTATCATCTATGGATATCGCTTCGCCCTTTTGCCAAACTTGGTTGACATTGACGAATACTTTTTGAATCGTGTTTTCTACTTGCTTTTCCATTTTTGAGTGATTTTTAATTGTTACGGAATTTGAATTTGTTACTTTTGAATAACTTTCAAATCAGGAGTGATTTGTGAGTTACGGAATTTGAAGGAAAGAGGGCGGGAGCGCCCTTTTTCCATTTTATAGGGCAATTCTATATTCTTTCAATTGCACCTCCTTCCCTTCATTGACTTGATTTTGAGTGTTTTCCCATTCAGTATGCCAATTGTTTGACTTTGGCTTTAGAATATCTATCGTTTTGTTTAAATAGTTTTTGTAATACGACCAGACCAATAATTTGATGGCGTTTGATTCTATGGGCAACCGGACCTTAATATCTTCTTTGTCTTTGGAAACCAGAATACTGTATTTGTTCAGCCTATTTTGGTCGATGATTTTATTGAAATTCAAAAAGCTTTGGGTCAACTCTTTGTTAAAACGTCTTGTATGATCGTAAAATCGGGAGAAGGATTTTTCATTTTCCATGGGGAAACGCAATAAAATATCCCTATCGGTCAAGGTCAAATTAAAATCAGAATCGTTGATATACGATATAAAGTGGAGGTCCCTCAAATACCCTTCTATTTTTTTGTTACCCGTAAAGCTTAAAAAGAGTTTGTCCACTTTCGTTAGCCGTTGTATCTGGAAAAGTATGTCAGTCGTTTGGAGATTTATTTCTCCCAACGCCATGTAAACCACATTTTTTAATTGAAATTTTCTATGGAAGGCCAAAGCCTCCTTAGGATTGTTAAAAAGAAAGAGACCCTCAATTCTCTTTGGAATATTGGAGTACCAAAGAGAATGCTTTATAGCCGACTCTCGATAGGGAACCACTTCTTTACCTAAATCTTGGAAATAACCGCAGACCTCGTTTTGCAAATTGAACATGGGAAACAGCGGGGAACCTTCATCGCTTAAGAACACACGCCCTGAAAAGGGATTGGAGTTTTCCACACCGTAATAAAGATTTTCTGAAACCTCTTCCAGTGGTAACTGGTAAGATAAAAAATGATTAAAGTCCGGTTGAACTGTTATGAGAGTGTCCTCTGGGTTATTCTTTATTAACAGGGCTGTGGTTTGCAGTACTTTGTTATAGTAGTTATCCACCTTATCCCATATCAGTTCCTTACCGAGTGCCTCCACCTTTGATACATATTCTGTAATTAGATCTGATGCGGATAGTTTTTCCTGTGGGCGTTGTACTTTATAATAGAAATATTCCTTTTCGGTATTTATAATCACATAGTGCTCACCACCGTTTTTAAATATATGATGGGAATTGTCGGATCTCACAAGCCGGAACCCCAAATATTCAAAGAGTTTAGGAAGGTGTATCAGGTGGTCTTTTAGAAGCCAGTTGTTCATCTTATTTGTAAATATGTCGTTAATTGTATTTAAATAGTAAATTTGTATATAAATACAAATATATGATATTTTTTGAATCTACAACGTTTTGGAGTAAAATATTGGGTGTCACTAAACCAAAACGGGATAAATCTTTTGGGAATAAAGAGCTTGCCTATTTTCTCTTTTTAATCCTAATGTGCCTATTCTATATAATATGGCACAGTCCTTATGTTTCAACACAACGACTTAAGGACACCACGGTAACAATGGATTTTTATGAAGAACGTCTTAAATTGAATCTGGAATCAAGCTCAATGGATGTGGATCTTACAGAAAGGGAACGCGATCAATTGCTACTAGCCATAGAAGAATTAATAGTTGGTTTTCTATACCAAATACCCGATTACTCCTATATAAGCTCATTAGAGACATACCTTCAGTACCGACCTAAGTTATTGGAGCAATTTCCTTCTGCCGTCCCTTTGGAAAAAGGCAATTATACTATTACAAGCAACTATGGCATTCGTATCCATCCAATTTCAGAAAAAGAGAAGAAACACTATGGAATTGATTTGGCCACCGCTCGTGGAAAATATGTTTATGCATCGGCATCAGGTACCATCCTGAATATCTTATATTCCAAAAAAGGGTATGGCACACACATTATAATCAAACATCGCTTTGGTTTTATAACATTGTATGGACACCTGGAAAAGGTGCTTGTCCAAAAAGGGCAAATTGTTAAGCAACACGAAATTATTGGTACGGTGGGTAGTACAGGAAGTTCTACAGGGTACCATTTGCATTATGAGATATTGAAGAATAAAAACAAAATAGACCCAAAACCTTCGTTCAATCTAAAGAAGGATGTTTATACACATTTAATTAAAACAAGTACGATTAAAGGTGGAGCAGAGTAGGAGAGAAAGGGTGGATAAAGGGTTGCATATGAACAATTCCCCAAAGATACCTGGTTGAGTCCAGTATTACGGATGGATTAGCCGCAGGCGCTTTTAACCTGTTAAGTATCCTAGCCAACACTTTTGTAATCGACGACTGGGAATAGAGCTTATCCCTTCCATGGTAATTAATCAAGTATTTCCCGAATGATAGCAATCTATAAACGCTTTTAGGCACTTGCCTAATAATTTGGACAATATTACATATCGGATAACTCCATGTTTGTGGCTTATTGTTTCCAAGTTGGAGGCCTGGCCTAGACAGACTCTTAAAATTCTGGATATTCTTTGCCGACATGTTTTGGAGGACACTAGGTCTCAAGGATACCAGCAAGATGACAAGAACCCGATCAAGATCATCGATGCTAAATTAAAAAGGACATTTAAGTCTTGGTTGCCCTAGCTCTTATCATTAAATTACAACCTCAAAATATAGATGAATTGGTTTTGTATTATTATATATGTTCGATTTTAGGTTAAAAGTTTTTTATACTGTTGCAAGAAGGCTAAGTTTTACTAAGGCTTCTGAAGAATTATTTATATCACAACCTGCTGTTACAAAACATATTAAGGAACTGGAAAGCCAGTTTAACCTCGCGCTTTTTGATAGAAAAGGAAATAGGGTTATTCTGTCCCCTGCAGGGGAGGTATTGTTAAGACATACCGAAAACATTCATGAAATATATAGACAAATAGAATTTGACTTAAATCAGTTTAATCATACTCTTAAAGGTATTTTACATATAGGTTCCAGTACTTCAATTACCCAATATGTCCTACCGCCATTACTAGCCCAGTTTCACAGGATGTATCAAGATGTAAAAGTAGAATTGCTCAATGGTAATTCTGAGCAAATAGAAAATGCACTGCAGAATAAAAGCATAGAACTAGGGGTTATTGAAAGCAAGTCTAAAAGGCGTGAAATTCACTATAGTCCATTTTTAAAAGACGAAATAGTGCTGGTGTGTAGCAATAAAAATCCTTTGGGCAAAAAGGATGAGATAGGACCAGAGGATTTAAAAAAAATCCCCCTTCTCATGAGGGAACCAGGGTCAGGAACGTTGGAAGTAACTTTAGATGCCTTAAAACAAAAAGGAATTCGCTTAGCCGATTTAAAAGTAGAAATGCAATTAGGTAGCACTGAAGCTATTAAATCCTATCTCCAACACTCCAATTGTATGGCATTTGTTTCCTTACATGCCATTCTTAAGGAATTGGAAAGTGGCGTCTTAAAAATAATTGAAATCAAAAAACTACAGATACATAGGAATTTTTATTTTATTACTCCGCAAGGAGCTGAAGGTGGGCTATCTGCCTTATTTATTCAATTCTTAATCCGTAATAAGAATTTATAACGGTCACTCTATCGTTTATCGATTCTTATAATTATAACAATAAATTTATTCCTAATTCTTCCGAAAAATCGGCATCATTATAACCTTAGGTTATACTAGATTAGAAATTGTTATTGGTTACTTATGTATTTCCCCGATACCTTTGTTACGTTAAAGAGAAGCTATTAATTGCGATAATATCTTTACCTGTAACTAAAAAACTAGAAAATCATGAGTTTAAGAATTGGAGATGAGGCACCAAATTTTACAGCACAAACTACCGAAGGTGAAATTGACTTTCATTTATGGTTAGGGAATAATTGGGGGGTAATTTATTCACATCCGGCAGATTTTACCCCTGTATGTACAACAGAACTTGGACGTACTGCGCAGTTAAAGAATGATTTTCAAAAAAGAAAAACAAAAGTCATCGCGGTGAGTGTAGATGACCTGGATTCCCATCATAAGTGGATAGTGGATATCAATGAAACTCAAAATTGCACCGTAGAATTCCCAATAATTGCAGATTCAGATAGAAATGTTGCAACTCTATATAACATGATCCATCCGAAAGCTTCAACAAGTACCACGGTAAGATCTGTATACTTTATTAGCCCGGATAAAAAGATTCAAGCGATTATTACTTATCCAGCTTCAACGGGAAGGAATTTCACGGAGATCCTTAGAGTGATAGATTCTCTGCAACTTACAGCCGAATATCTTGTGGCTACTCCAGTTGATTGGGAAGTAGGGCAAGATGTTATAATTCCTCCTAGCGTAAAACAAGAAGATGTTGAAAAGCAATACCCCAAAGGTCATCGTGTTATAAAGCCATATTTACGTTACACTCCACAACCAAACAAGTAATTTGATTTACCTATGGAATTGATAAAAGCACTGGGAAGAGGTCCGTTTAATGATAATCAGGCAGAAAAGCTTAGTGAAGCTTTGACTGGACTAGATTCTGGACAACTCAATTGGTTAAGTGGTTATTTTTCCGGCCTAGACCAGACATCCTCTTTAAGCGAAATGATTGCAGCAACTTCTACTGATGTTGTTAAAGAGATTCCAAAAAAATTAACTGTATTATTTGGGAGCCATACCGGAAATAGTGAAGCACTGGCTCTTAACCTAGCTACACTTGCAAAGGAAAATAGGTTGGAAGTTGAGGTTTTCGATATGGCTTCCTTTAAGACAAAAGAATTAAAGAAAGTTGATAATCTAGCCGTAATCGTAAGTACACATGGGTTGGGAGATCCCCCGATCCAAGCAGAGGACCTCTATAATTATCTACACAGTAAAAAAGCAGCTGATCTTTCCCATATAAAATTTTCTGTGTTAGCTCTTGGTGATAGTAGTTATGTAGATTATTGTAAAACGGGAAAGGATTTTGATGTGATTCTTGAGAAATTAGGTGCCGAACGTATTATAGAACGCATAGATTGTGATGTAGATTATGAAGACAATGCAGCTGCTTGGCAGCTAAATTTTCTTAATCAGATAAAGCAAATGACTTCCTCTGTGGTCACGATAGAGAATGCTTCCTCTGATTCCTTGAGCCCTTTACAGTATTCCCGAAAAAATTTATTTGAGGCCACTATCCTTAATAAAATTAATCTGAACGGGACGGGATCTTCGAAAGAAACAGTGCATTTAGAACTGGACTTGGGAGGGTCTGGGATAACCTATGAACCAGGTGATGCCTTGGGCGTTTATGGGACTAACGCTAGCCAACTAATAGACCAAGTTCTAACTGCCACTAATTTATCCGGCGAGGAAATGGTAACCACACATAAAGGAGAAAAAACGTTATACGAAGCACTTACCGATGATTATGAATTAACCCCCTTAACTAAAGTTACGCTATCCAAATACGCTGAATTGGCGGATAATGGGGAGTTGAAAAATACTCTAAAAGATAATGCTGCGGTTGTAGCATACCTCTCTGGTAGGGATATTTTGGATTTAATTACAGAAGCACCCTTTGAGTTTTCTCCAGATACCCTTATTTCAATATTAAGAAAGAATACACCTCGTATGTACTCTATTGCCTCTGCCCAAGAAGCAGTAGAAGAAGAGGTACACTTGCTTGTTTCTGTAGTTCGTTATAATGCTTTTGGTAGGGATAGGGAGGGGCATTGCTCTACTACGCTTGCAGATAGGTTGGATGTAGATGACAAGGTTAAAATATTTGTTGATAAAAACACTCGATTTAAGCTTCCAAAAAATCCCGACACCCCAATTATAATGGTAGGGCCCGGAACCGGAGTGGCTCCTTTTAGATCCTTTATGCAGCATCGGGAGGTAGCAGAGAAGAAAGGATTGTCATGGCTCTTCTTTGGAGATCGAAATTTTACCACAGATTTTCTATATCAAACAGAATGGCAGCAATATCTAAAGGAAGGGATATTAACCAAAGTAGATGTTGCGTTCTCAAGAGATCAAACAGAAAAAATGTACGTTCAGCATAGAATGCTAGAAAGTGGTAAGGAGCTGTACAACTGGTTAGAAAACGGCGCTCACCTATACGTATGTGGAGATGCTACCCAAATGGCCAAGGATGTAGATCTCGCCTTAAAACAAATAATTCAACAACAAGGTGGAGTGACGATAGAAAAGGCAGAAGAATACATTAAAAAACTTCAATTATCCAATAGGTACCAGGCTGATATTTATTAATAGACGAGGACCGTGGCATAAAACCCTTGTATTTCAAGTTATGAATTATCAGTATTAACGTAATGCCCGTTACAAAGTGAATACTTATGTAACTATTAATTTTTTAAACAATTGAATTCCTCAGAAAACGCCAATATGACAGAACAACTTGATAAAGATAAATTATCTGAAGATGAGCATATTAAAGATAAAAGTGATTTCCTTAGAGGAACCATTATCGAAAGCTTAAAGAATCCCATAACGGGTGCGCTACACCCTGATGATGTGAAACTTATTAAATATCACGGATCGTATCAACAACATGATAGAGACCTTGAAAGAGAACGGAAACTTAAAAAACTAGAACCTTTACACCAATTTATGGTGAGGGTAAGAGCTGCGGGGGGTATAACGACTCCTGCGCAATGGCTTGCCCTAGATGGACTTTCTGACAGCCTTGCCAATGGTACCTTGAAATTAACTACCAGGCAATCATTTCAGTTTCACGGCATCCTAAAACGAAATTTAAAACCTACGATCCAAACAATAAATGAAGTATTATTAAGTACACTGGCGACCTGTGGTGATGTCAACAGAAATGTAATGTGTAGCCCTAATCCATACGAGTCTACTATCCATGAAGAAGTGTATAAGCTGGCAGGAGAGATCAGTGATTATTTTCTTCCCAATACTACCGCATACCATGAAATTTGGCTGGACAAGGAAAAAGTAGTAGGCGCCCCTGATGTAGAACCATTATATCACCATACCTATTTACCTAGAAAGTTTAAAATAGCATTGGTAATTCCTCCAAATAATGATGTGGATGTTTTTGCAAATGACCTTGGATTAATAGCTATAGAAGAAAATAACAAAGTTAAAGGATGTAATATCTGTGTCGGAGGAGGATTGGGTAGTACTTTTGGTATGGATACCACCTATCCGCGTCTTGCAGATGTTATAGGTTTTGCACCAAAAGAAAAAATTATTGAGGTAGCCAAAACTATTATCGAGATACAAAGAGATTACGGGAATCGGGAGGAAAGAAAATTATCTAGGCTAAAACATACGATCGATGATAGGGGACTGGAATGGTTTGTAACTGAATTACATACGCGTCTTGGATGGAATCTCAGTAGACCATATCCATATAGCTTTACGTCTAATGGAGATACCTATGGATGGTTGAAAGGAATAAACGAAAAGTGGTTTTATACGCTTTTTGTAGAGCACGGAAGAGTGAAGGACGAAAAGGGGTATACCTTAAAAACCAGTTTGAAAGAAATAGCTCAACTTCATAGAGGGGATTTTAGATTAACAGGGAATCAGAATCTTATTATTGGAAATGTAGCGGAAAAAGACAAGGAGATAATTGAAGCTATATTGGAGAAAAATGGCGTTAAAAATCACCCCAAATTAACCGGACTTAGAAAAAGCTCAATGGCTTGTGTGGCATTGAATACCTGCGGACTCGCTTTTGCCGAATCGGAACGCTATCTGCCTTCTTTAATCGATAAGCTCGACGTTATAATGAAGGATAATGGGCTTGAGGACGATGAAATTACAATAAGAATGACGGGCTGTCCCAATAACTGCGCAAGATCATCCCTCGGTGAAATAGGATTTGTGGGAAGAGCGATTGGTAGGTATAATTTATATTTGGGTGCTAGCCATAACGGGGATAGACTAAACTCGCTTTATAAAGAAATGTTATCTGAAAAAGATATTATTAAAGAGTTGGAACCCATAATAGCCACCTATTCAAAAGAAAGAAATAAAGGAGAACATTTTGGCGATTTTGTTATAAGGAAAAAAATAGTTAACAAAACTGATCGTCCATTAAAAGTGCTGTCTTCCTAAAAAGCCATACTTAACCAGTTCTTAAAGATTACTATTCTAAACAATATTTCTCTTTATTATTAACCTGGGTATAGATTAGATCCTAAAATAAAGACTAATTAATAAACCTTTGAACACACCTTATGAGCCACCAACATGGACTCTTAAAAACCAAAATTGTATTGATTAATTCAAATTTTATAGAATTTACACCTTCATTTATACTTCGAAAGTTCTTTGCATTCATCAATCATAAAAGGTTTTAACTAAAAGTAGTTTAATAGGGAATCGTGTGTAAATGACGAACTGTTGCGCATCTATAAGTAACATACCAAAAGTTTTCATCCATGAGTATCCACTGAAAAAACGGGAAGGACGATGAGAAATGTTATATGTCAGTATACCTGTTTATTCCGAATTGACAATGCTTTCGCGATAAGAAGCTTTGGTCGGACAAGTAGTTTTTTTAAGCAAGTCAGCTATCTTGGAATTAAGATAATTATACTATGTTTATCTATGAACTAGCTTTCTTAAAATTTCTTCTTACATAAAGCATTACGAAGTTCTGCAAAAGAGCTTTTAACTCATTACTAATCAATTTTTAAAGCTAAAAGAAGATGCAAACTCAGAATCTTGGCTATCCGCGAATTGGTAGCAACAGAGAATATAGTAAGTCCAAAACGGGCAAGGGCAAAGAACGGGGCATTCGTCCCAAAAGAATTCAGCAAAGGGAACACTAGAAAACAACTCTTGGCCAGAAGAAGGTACCTGCTATATAAATTGGCTAACAACTGGTCGCAAAGCCAATCCTAAAGAAGTAATATATAGTTAGCCCAATATCCCGATATAAAAGTCGCCTTCGCTCTTGTGAAAGGGCTCATACTCAGGCATATATTCAATACGACTACTTCTATTCAAGTAGCATATACAAAGCTGGCACATTGGTACAAAGACGTAGAAAATACATGCTTTAGGGCGTTCAATACTATTGCAAATGCGATATCGCTCAATTGAAGGTGGATCCTGAACTATTTTATAAACAGGAGCACAAATGCATCGGCAGAATCCTTCAACACAAAAATAAAAGCCTTTAGGGCCCGGTTCATAGGTGTGAAGTATGTGGAATTCTTTCTATACAGATTAACGATAATTTTTGAATAAACACAACAATTGGTCATGATCTCAAGTTAACCTATATCCATTTTCTATATACTAATCCAAGACCTTTTTTATGTTCTGGAAAGATATTTGGTCTTTCTTAGGATTAAAATGGATGTAAATCCTAGATGTTTTACTTAAAATTCCAATGGAAAAACGCAAAATAAATTTTATTTTTTCTATAAATGGAATCCAAAACAATAGAGATATGCCTTTTGTAGTGATTGTGTCAACGTTAAATTTGACCTCAAAAATGTTGTACATATGTTGTACAGAAGAAAAAAACCCAAGAGTATAAACTCTTGGGTCCCTTTGTTTACTGGTAGCGAGAACGAGAGTTGAACTCGTGACCTCCGGGTTATGAATCCGACGCTCTAACCAACTGAGCTACCTCGCCATAGTATTTTTTAACGGCTGCAAATATATAGTTTAATTTCTTGTCTTTCAAAATTAGATTGCAAAAAAATTTAAATTCGTGATTTATTTTTTTATCATTTTTAAATATATATATTGGCGACCATAAACAATACATTGGAATGAACGATAAAGTTAAATATGAAGTTGAATTTGTGATACAGTCATCACCGCAGTTGCTGTACCAATATATATCCACTCCCTCGGGACTGTCGGAATGGTTTGCCGATAACGTAAATTCTAGGGGGGAAATGTTCAATTTTATTTGGGATGGATCGGAAGAACAGGCAAAATTGCTCAAACGAAAAAGTGATGAGTTTGTTAAATTTACTTGGATTGCAGAAGAGGACGATAGCTTTTTTGAACTCCGCATTATTGTGGATGAGATAACCAAAGATGTTTCTTTATTTATCACCGATTTTGCAGATGAGGATGAAGTGGACGAATCTAAAATGCTTTGGGAAAACCAAGTATCTAGTTTGAAACAAGTTTTGGGATCGGCTTAGCCCTTTGGCAAAATAAATGTACCTTTGGCCTTGATTTTTCAAGGCTTTTTTTATGATCAATTTTAATGGTGACCTACTTTCCAAAAATTCATTTTTTCTTAACCATGAGAATAGGGGACTGCGTTATGGGGATGCACTTTTCGAAACAATAAGGGTCGTAAATGGCAAAGTGTTTTTTTGGGAAGACCACTACCTGAGGCTTATGGCCTCTATGCGGATCTTGCGTATGGAAATTCCAATGACTTTTACCATGGAATATCTGGAAGAACAGATAATGGCAGCGGTTACCGCAAACTCCTTGGAAAATAGTCCGGTACGAGTACGGCTAACGGTTTTTAGAAATAATGGTGGACTCTATTTGCCGCTCACGAATGATGTTTCTTACTTTATTGAGGCCAATGCCCTAGAATCTCCCTTTTTTGTGCTCAATAAAAACACCTATGAGGTTGAGCTTTTTAAGGACTTTTATGTCAATCCCGACATGCTGTCTACCCTAAAGACGAATAACAAGCTTATTCATGTGGTTGGGAGTGTGTTTGCCGAAGAAAATGGCTATCAGAATTGTTTGCTATTGAACAGCGAAAAGATGGTTGTAGAAGCCCTTAATGGAAATCTATTTTTGGTAAAAGGCAATCATATTAAAACACCTCCAATTAAAGATGGCTGTCTAAACGGTATTATCCGTAAAAAATTAGTGGGTATTTTAGGGGCTTTGGAGCAGTATACGATTGAGGAATCCCATATCTCTCCTTTTGAACTTCAAAAGGCGGACGAATTGTTTATTACGAATGCCATTGTAGGTATTCAGCCAATAAGTAACTATAGGAAAAAGGAATATTCCACTGTTGTGGCCATGGATCTTTTGGGCAAATTGAATGCTACGGCAAGACTAGGGTAACATAACACCAGACTAATTTAGATTGGGGTTTTCAGGGGAATTGCACCATATTAGATAATTTCCACCCAATTCCACCATTTTTTCCTTCCAAAATGCATTGGCAGATTTTTGAATGATGCTACTTTGGTAGGCATTTTTTAGAACGATCCAAGATTTGGAGTTTAATTCCTCCTCCAATTGAAGGGACGACCACCCAGAATATCCCAAAAAGAAACGGATATCATCTTCAGAAATAATCTTATTGTTTATTAAGGCTATTATAGAGTTAAAATCGCCTCCCCAATAAATACCATCGGAAATTTCAATACTATTTACAATCAATTCCGGTACTTTATGGATAAAATATAGATTGTCCTGCTCCACAGGACCGCCATTGTACACCTGAAAGGGCAGATCAATTTCAGTGACCAGATCGTTTATATTATAACTTAACGGTTTGTTTAGGATAAAACCAACAGATCCTTCCTCGTTATGTTCCGCCAGCAGTACAATAGACCTGTGAAAGGACACATCACCAGATAATGTTGGTTCGGCAATAAGTAGTTTGCCTTTTTTTGGTTTCTCTGCTACCATATAATTATCTTATGTTCCCTAATTTACTACAAATACCTTAGTTTGAAAAAAAAAATAAACAAAAAAAGCACTTCTGATTGGAAGTGCCTTTTATGTATTATGTAATTATGACTAGTTTACAGCACTACTTAATTCAGAACCTGCCTTAAACTTAACAACATTTTTTGCTGCAATCTGGATAGTCTTTCCAGTGGATGGATTTCTACCTTCTCTAGCATTTCTTTTAGATACAGACCAAGATCCGAAACCTACTAAAGATACTCTACCACCATTTTTAAGTGAACCTTCAACATTTCCTAAGAAAGATTCCAATGCCTTTTTTGCTGCTGCTTTTGTAATGCCAGCATCAGCTGCCATTGCATCGATTAATTCTGTTTTGTTCATAATTTCGATAAATTAATAGTTAATATTTATAATTCAATACTTCAACAAATTTATACGGATTTGCCAGTAACACAAGTAAAATAGGGGGAAATCGCTATTTTTGTTAATAACTTCGGGCCATTGTTGATAAAGTTGGAGACTTTTTACGATTCTCGCTACCGTCAATGTACATGGGGGTTTAGCGCATAAAGGCATTTTTTTTCAATTTTAGCCCGTTCAAGACCTCCTTGGTTGTCATTTTTCGCTTTCCCGGTAATTGAATTTCCATTAGATTTATATAGCCCCCTGCCACAGCAACCTTTAGTTCACTTTTGGTAGCGACTACCGTGCCAATCTTCAACGGATGCGCTGCTACTTCCTTAGTGGAAGCATATATTTTAACAAATAGCTCTGCCTCGTCATTGTATAGGGTACTCCAAGCGGTAGGGTAGGGACTTAATCCCCTTATCTTATTATTGATTTGGTCTAAAGATTGACCCCAATCAATTTCACAAGTTTGCCTATGAAGTTTATGTGCCACTTTTAAGTGGCTATCCGCTTGCTGTTTTTTCGGGCTTATTTCCCCAGCTATCAATTTATTTACGGTTTCAATGACTAGCTTGGCCCCAAGCTCCATTAGCCTATCATGTAGAGATCCTGCGGTATCTCCCTCCGAAATTTGTATTTTTTCTTGTAATAATATTTCCCCTGTATCTATTTTTTCATCGATAAAGAAGGTGGTGGCCCCGGTTTCCTTTTCCCCATTTATAATTGCCCAGTTTATGGGTGCAGCCCCTCTATAATCGGGGAGGAGGGAGGCGTGAAGGTTAAAAGTCCCCATATTAGGGATCTCCCAGACTGCTTTTGGCAACATTCTAAAGGCAACTACGATCTGCAAGTCTGGCTTTAAGGATTTTAGATGGTTCAGAAAATCATCATCCTTTAAATTGGTAGGCTGTAAAACGGGAAGCCCATTTGCCAGGGCGAATTGTTTCACGGCAGATTCGTTTAATTTCCTACCTCTGCCGGCAGGTTTATCCGGGGCAGTAATAACCCCCACTACGGAAAAGTCATTTTTATGAAGGGCAGCTAAAGTGGCCACCGCAAAATCTGGGGTGCCCATAAATACGATTCTCGGCTTTTTCATCATCTGTTTATTGTGTATTGATTTGTTGTATTTACGCTGATTTTCCCATCTTCCAATAATCCTTGTAACGCTAAAATAACTGAACTCTCCTTATAGGTCAGAAGTCGTATTAGATCTCGGGAACTGTAATTAGTGCTATTTAATAATCTGAAAATTTCATGTTGAATAAGGGTAATGATATCGTGATCTACGGGATTCTTTTGGATACAGACATCACATTTACCACAATCAGCGGTCGTTTTTTCACCAAAATAGGCGAGGATTTGGGTGTTTCTACAAACAGACCTATTTTTTACGTAAGCCAGTATTTGAGACACATTATCCGTTTTTACAGCTATGATCTGTTTTATTTTTTTTGCAAAAATATTAATGGTTCGTTCATCTTCCCTAGGAACTAAAAAGGTGATTTCTAGGTCGCTGTGTTGTGCATTATAGACTATAATTTCATCCTTCTCCAATTTCTCCAAAGTACGAATCACCTCTTTTTCCGTTTTATTGACTTTTTTGGCGATCAAAAGCGTGTTTATTTTGGTTTCGAAATCGAACACCCCGCCATAAGTTCTTAAAATGGTCTGTATTATGGGAGCCAATACCTGTTGTTTATCCAAGTAATTGAATATGGTGCTTTTGGAGGTAATAAACTGGATACTGGTTTTTTGGGAAAATGATTCTGTTAGGGATATAACCGAATTTTGGTCCAACATCCGTAACCCATTGTAAGTCAGGTTTCCATTTAATTTATAGGTATCACAAAATGAATTAAAGGGTAACTGAAAGGTTTCACTACTTCCTTCCCCAAAAGGAATCTGGAAATAATTATTTAGCTTGTTGTATAGCAGTTTTATAAAGTCTACATTGGGTAGGGCTCCTAAAAATTGATTGCGTACTTGAGTCTCATCGTTTTGATTTACGATCATGGCAGCACGTGCGGGTTCCCCGTTACGTCCCGCTCTCCCAGCTTCCTGGAAATAATTTTCCATACTGTCCGGAATCTGGTGGTGGATCACTAGACCAACATCGGCCTTGTCTATTCCCATGCCAAAGGCATTGGTTGCCACCATGATCTTTACTTTATTTCCCAGCCAGTTGTTTAGTCGATCTTCTTTTTCTTTTTTGCTGATACCGCCGTGGAAAAAGGTGGCCGTATGGCCTTGATGTGTCAAAAATTTGGTTATCTCCACCGTCATTCTTCTACTTCTTACATAAACAATGACACTGGACTTGCATTCCCGGCATAATTCTTTAAGCCTATAATTTTTATCCTCCTCCCAAAAAACACTGAAGGCAATATTGTTCCTGGCAAAAGAATCCTTTACTTTAAGAGGGTCTTGTAGGTTTAAATTATCGCAAATATCCTGCACCACTAAATCGGTTGCAGTGGCGGTTAAGGCAATTACAGGCGCATTTGGGGCCATTTCCCTTAGGAGGGAACATTCCAAATAGGCCGGTCTAAAATCGTTTCCCCACTGCGATATACAATGGGCCTCATCTATGGCAATAAGGTTAACGTTCATCTGCTGTATGCGGTCCCTAATAAGGTCTTGTTGCAAGCGCTCTGGAGAGAGATACAGAAATTTATAATTGCCGAACAGACAATTGTCCAATAGTTGGTTCACCTCTTCGAAGGAAATACCCCCGGTCAAGGCTATGGCTTTTATGCCAAGAGATTTTAGAGTATCTACCTGGTTTTTGATCAGTGCGATTAAGGGCGATACCACAATACAGATTCCGTCTTGCGCTAAAGCTGGAATTTGATAACAGAGTGATTTGCCACCACCCGTTGGCAGCAAGGCCATAACATCTTGACCGCGCAATACGGCATGGATAATTTCCTCCTGCGAATTTTTAAAATCCTGGAATCCCCAATATTGTTGTAATATCTCCTGTGGATGCAGCTTCACTAGTAATTTTTTAATTTATTAAGTATAAAATTAACCCTTCCATCCACAGTTTCTTTGGGAACATCTATAATAGAATAGCCGTATTCCCTATAGGTGGCTTCTAAAAATGAATGAATGCGTAGGGCTTCCTCATAACTTTCATAACGCACGTTGTCCGATGCGTGTATTTCTTTCCAAGGAGGTAATAGAAATATATAATCGTACCTATGAGCTTTGCAATTGTCTTCAAAATGTTGATCGTAGGTTTGACCGAAACAATCCATATAAGCCACAACATCCGGAATTCCTCGATCGTAGAAAACAATTGGTTTTTCTATTTTATCCCCTGCCTTAAATTGTCTTATTCTTCCCTCCATAATACGTTCACTAAAAAGTAAGGGATCCGATTTAAATAAATGTGGAATTCCCTCATTCCTAGCTTCCAAGGTGATTTCCCTAGATATTTCCTCAAAGCAGAAGTACCCAAGCGCTTCTATTTTATTGATGATAGAAGTCTTTCCAGTGCTAGGTCCTCCCGTGATTACAATTTTTTTAATATTCAAAGAATGTGATTTAGTGTTGCACAAATACATGCAAAAATAGTCGTGTAAAGTAAGGAAATACCATAAAGATTAAAAAATTGACAAGGATACTTTATATATTTGCAAAAACATTGGCATGGATCAAAATCAATCGGACGATTTTTACAATCGATTAAAAGAGCAATTATCAGCGGTAAGCAAGTGGCCTTCCAATTACTTGTATAAGTTTATTTTACCTACGGATACTGAAAAAATTAAGCAGATTCAGGATATCTTTGATAATACAGGTGCTGTAATTGAATCCAAAAAATCCAAAAACGCCAAATATACTAGCTTGTCCATTACGGTGAATCTAAAAAATCCGGACCAAGTTATTGAAAAATATAAGGAAGTAGGGGTGATAGAAGGGGTAATATCGCTATAAACTAGCATATCTGGCATAATTTTATTATTTTGCAACCGTTATTAGATTACTCCACTTATCATAAATCATAAGCAATAAATATTTCACTTTGAATTTAGTAGAAAACTTAGAATACAATACTGAGCGCTCAAAGCTCATTATACCCGAATACGGGCGCCATTTCCAAAAAATGGTGGACCATGCCATTTCCATAGAGGACGATGAAGAGAGGAATAAGGTGGCACAGGCCATAATTAGCGTTATGGGAAATATTCAGCCGCACTTAAGGGATGTCCCCGATTTTCATCATAAACTTTGGGATCAGTTGTTCATTATGTCAGATTTTAAACTGAACGTAGCGTCTCCATTTCCGATCACTTCCCAAGAAACCTTGCAAAAAAGACCGGAACCTTTAGAATATCCCCAAAATTTTCCAAAATATCGATTTTATGGGAATAATATTAAACGTATGATCGATGTTGCCGTAAAATGGGAAAAGGGCGATATGAGGGAAGGTTTGGAGTTTGCCATTGCCAATCACATGAAAAAGTGCTACCTAAATTGGAATAAGGACACTGTAGATGATAAGATCATATTTAAGCATTTATATGAACTTAGTGACGGACAGATAGATCTTGCCACAGAAGGAGAGAACTTAACGGAAAGCGGGCAATTCCTAAAAAACAGGGTTGCAAAGACCCCAAGGGTCACCACAAAAAAAAATACACAAAGAACTCATAATCGCGGTAAAAAGCGTTACTAATATTTTCCACCTTTAATGGGAACATTTAAAATAGAGGGCGGACATCAGTTGCATGGTGAGATTACGCCACAAGGGGCAAAGAATGAAGCACTTCAAATACTTTGTGCCGTACTGCTCACTTCAGAAAAAATATCGATTACCAATATCCCGGATATAGTAGATGTTAATAAACTAATCTCCTTACTGGAAGATTTAGGGGTTAAAATCCAGAAAAAAGGTCAAGGTTCCTATACTTTTATAGCCGATGACATTAATTTGGATTACCTTCAATCGGCCAAATTCAAAGAAGATGGACGAGGATTGCGAGGTTCAATAATGTTAGTAGGTCCTTTATTGGCGCGTTTCGGAAAAGGGTATATTCCAAAACCGGGAGGCGATAAAATAGGCCGAAGACGATTGGATACCCATTTTGAAGGCTTTATAAAACTAGGAGCCAAATTCAGGTATAACAAAGAGGAGCACTTTTATGGGGTAGAAGCCAAGCGATTAAAGGGCAGTTATATGTTATTGGACGAGGCTTCGGTTACTGGGACTGCCAATATAGTGATGGCGGCCGTGCTTGCCGAAGGAACAACCACCATTTACAATGCCGCCTGTGAGCCATACTTACAACAATTATGTAAGATGCTCAATAGAATGGGAGCAAAGATCAAAGGAATAGGGTCTAACTTATTGGAAATAGAAGGTGTTGAAACCTTGGGTGGGACCGAACACCGAATGCTTCCCGATATGATTGAAATTGGGAGTTGGATTGGATTGGCTGCCATGACCAAAAGTGAACTTACCATTAAAGACGTGAGTTGGGACGATTTGGGACAAATCCCCACTATTTTCAGAAAAATGGGCATTCAATTGGAACGCAAGGGAGATGATATCTATATCCCAGAACACAAGGATGGTTACGAAATACAAAATTATATAGACGGTTCTATTTTAACAGTATCTGATGCACCCTGGCCAGGGATGACTCCAGATTTGTTAAGTATTATCTTAGTGATGGCCACCCAAGCAAAAGGAGAGGTCTTGATCCATCAGAAAATGTTTGAAAGTCGATTGTTTTTTGTAGATAAATTGATCGATATGGGCGCTAAGATTATCCTATGCGACCCACATAGAGCTACCGTAATAGGGCATAACTTTAAGTCGAGCTTAATGGCCACCACCATGGTTTCCCCGGATATCAGGGCAGGAGTTTCTCTATTGATAGCCGCGTTGTCGGCCAAAGGTACTTCTACCATACACAACATAGAGCAAATAGATCGTGGTTATGAAAATATAGATACCCGTCTAAGGGCTATAGGAGCCAAAATCACAAGGGTCTAGTTCGTTTAAATCACCATAGTTGCTGTTGATTTTTAAGAAACAGATTTAATATAAAAAAAACTCCTGTGAAGTTGATTCACGGGAGTTTTTTATTTGACATGTCCAGGCCATACCTTTCTTTTGTCCAACTCGGTTCCTTAGTTCACTCATGGTTGTAAAGGGGTACGAAAAAAGGAGGGAAACCACCCCCTCCTTCAAGTAAAAAACTAACTCAACTATTACTCAACTAGTAATGTTTTAATTATACCCGGGTGATTGTACCAACAAGGGGTTTCTTCCGATCATATCAGTAGTAATGGGTAAAATCATTTTAAATTCATCTCCTGGACTTAAGAATTCAATATTGTCAAATACAGAATTGGTCCCAGCTCTTCTTAAGTCCCACCATCTTTTACCTTCACCTATAAATTCTTTATATCGTTCATTTAAAATGGCATTAGCGTTATCTGTTTGTGAACCGTTCACGTAGGCATGGATAATTGGAGTAAAGTTATCTCCATAGGCTCTTTCCCGAATTTCGTTTATTTCTCCTGAGGGGTCTTCACCCAAATGGTTTTTAGCTTCTGCTAAGAGTAATAACACATCCGCATATCTATAAACTGGTACGTCATTCTCAAAAATTCGTTCAGAACCAATTACCTGTCCCAAGAATTTATTAAAAATAGCGCCAAAATATTTAGGTTCGTTATAGGTGGGATACCCTAAACCTCCGTTGTCATCGATATACAGACTAATGAAAGTGGCATCCTTACGACTATCATCATTGTTGTCCAATAAAAGGATGGTTTTTTCAGACGGACCATATCTATTGGCGCCTGCAATTACAAAGCTACTCATAGACTCCCCGCTGTTATTAAACTGAGGGTTAATTTCGGTACTTCTACCGGTTAAGCTATTGTAAAAGTTCTCTGCTTCGTCTTGCTTATAATTCAAGGCAAAAATAAACTCGCTGTTATCTTCATTATCCACTCCCCATAAATCTTCAATACTAGGTGCTAAACTTACCCCTAAACTGGCAATTTGCTGTAAGGCAGATTTGGCTTCCGTAAAATCTGCATTCCCTCCGCCAAGTAAATTCCCAGACCAGATGAAGACGTCTCCTTTAAGAGCTAATGTTGCTGCTATGGACCAATAGGACCTACTCCCTTCAAAAAAGCTGTCATCGGATCCAAAGGCACTTAAAGAAGCTGTTAGGTCGGACTTTATCAAAGTCATTACCTCGCTTTGGGACGACCTTTCCCTAGCCAGGGTTGCTGGATCTACCTTGCCCAATGGCTCTAAAGTAATTGGCACATCACCCCAAGTCTTTAGTAAGGTGTAGTAGTATAACGCTCTTAAACCATAAGCCTGTCCAATAAGGTGGGTCTTATCGTCTTCATTGATAAAGGTTACATTTGAAATATTTGTCAAAAAGTCATTTATCCTATGGATTCTGGTGTATAACTCTGCCCAACCACCAAAAGGTGCTGTGGCGACTGTAATGTTAGATTGGATTAAGGAGATGTTAGCTTCCGACTCGTAAGTCCGTCCACCCCAAATATCACTCCTTATTTCTCCTAATAGCCATAATTCATCGGCTGAAGATCTTAAGTTCGCATATAATCCTGTATGCGCGGTTCTCGCTCCTTCTTCTGTATCCCAGAAACCAGCGGTGGTTAATTCACTTGGGTTTGGTAAATCGAGTTCACTTTCACATGAACTAAAAGTAACAAGAGCTAGTAGTATATATATATAATTCTTCATTTTGCTACTATTTAAAAAGTTAGATTAAGTCCTATTGTTATTGTTTTTGGAAGTGGAAATGCTCCATTTTGAACACCACCAATTTCTGGGGTATCACCACTCATACTTTTAAAGTAATGTAAGTTAGATCCTGTAAGGAAGATGTTAAGTCTTTTGATGGTATTCTTAAAGTATTCTGCCGGTACATTATAGCTTAAGGTTATCTCTCTAAGCGCTAAATAATCTCCTTTTTCCCAGAATTGTTGGTTGCCAAAATTTTGTAGACTTTCATCAGATTCACTACCTCTCCATACATTTTTCGCGTCATTTACAAAAACAAAACGTGGCCAATCTGTAATTGTATTAGTAGGGGTCCAAGAATCTAATACTTCAATAGGTTGATTTAGGTTACCCTGCGTTTGTCCGTAACCTTTATTTTTAATATGGTTCCATATTAAATGTCCAGTTGCAAAATCGGTTTTAACAAATAAACCAAAATTCTTGTATTTAAAATTAGTAGTTAAACCTCCAAGGAAGTCTGGCGTAGTGCGTCCTATAACTTTCCTATCAAGGCTATTGATAACGCCATCATTATTTTGGTCCTTCCATTTAACATCACCGGCCCAACGTTTATTTCGGCTAGCTGCTGGCATGAAATCGTCCGTGATGGCATTGTCTGCATCAGCTTCGGCCTGAGTGGCATAAATACGCTCTTGTTCAAAAGCTATCACAAGATCGTGACCCGATCGTTGTCCTTCTTGAAAACCACCCGTCCATTCTTCTTCACCAGTCTTTGAGTTCCAGATCAATTCTCCTCCTTGTCTGTTTAAGTCATTATCGTTTTCAGGAAGATCTATCACGTAATTTTTGTTGGAGGTAAAAGTAGCACCAACATTCCAGCTTATATCTTCAGTTCTAATAATATCACCATTGACCTGTAGTTCAAAACCTTTATTCCTAATGGTTCCGTTGTTGGTTAATATACTGCTAAATCCTGTGTAAAAAGGTAGGGTAAGGTTTGCAAGTTTGTCCTTAATATCTCTAGAGTAAAGGTCAGCAATAAAAGAAAGTCTGTTATCTAAAAACGAGATGTCCAACCCGACATTAAGTGTGGTCGACTTTTCCCATTTTAGATCCAAGGTAGCTAGGGAAGAATTAGCATAGCCAGTTTGACCATTGTATACACCTTGACTTCCGTAAGCACCGAAAACACCATAATTACTTAAAACATCCTGGTTACCATTAACCCCATAACTTAATCTTGGTTTTAATCTAGTGATGTATTCGTTTAAATTAGCTTCATTGAAGAAACTTTCATTATGTGCATTCCAACCTACAGATACTCCTGGGAAAAATCCAAATTTCTGGTTTCCCAATCTAGAAGATCCGTCACGTCTAAAAGTACCACTGATTAAATACTTGTTGTCAAAATCATACAACAAACGTCCAAAGGTAGATACGATTACATATTCTGTTTCAAAACTGGAAGGAATACCTTCAGCTTCTGCTCCAGCATTAAGGGTTTCAATTAAATCTGAAGGAGAATTTCTTGTTCCAGCAGAAGTAGTAAAGTAATTATCTTTAAAGTATTCGGCCCCGATTAGGGCGTTAAAATTATGGTTGCCAAATTTTTTGGTATAATTTAAAGTACTGGTCAACTGATTTCTTAATGTTCTCTCTAGCCTAACCGATGCCTCGCGGCCAGTTCGTAGAGGTCCAGAAGTGCTTCCTACCCTGTAAGCTCTGTTAAAACTCTCGTCGTGATTGTTGATGGTAAAGTGGCTTCCGTCTACAGATAAGATAAGGTTGTCAAAAACATTCCAGTCGATTCCAACCGAAGCGGATAAGCGTTGTTCAAGGTTTTTTCTAACAAACTTATCCTGATAGTATAATGGGTTTCCAAATCCTTCGTTTTGTCCTACTGCATATATATCTGAAAACGTCCCGTCTGGGTTATTGTCAAAATCCCTAGAGGTAGGAGCCTGACCTTGAAACCTTCTAAAGGCGAAAATATCACTTCCCAATGGACTTCTACTTAAGTTAGAATGAGAGTATAATACGTTGGAATTTACTTTTAGATTGTCTGATATTCTATAAGTCCCTGTAAATTTTCCTGAATATCTTTTAAAACCAGATCCTAAAATTAAACCGTCATTATCCAAAAGTCCCAACCCTAAATAGTAGGTACCTTTTTCGTCACCACCGTCAAAAGATAAATAATGATCTTTTGTTTCACTACTTTGGTAGATACGGTCTCCTACATTTTTATTATTGTAAAATAAAATCTGTCTGGAAGGGTCTAAAATGTCAGGAATAGAGCTCCATCCAGGTTGATTCAATAAATATTGGTTGTCCGATGTTAACAATTGGGTAGTGAAGGGAGAATTAGTAGTGTTACCTCCTATACCAAATGAGTTGTCTCCATTGATGAATTGACGGATGAAATTTGGATTTCCACGTGTTGCTTCAGAGTATGCATGTCCTTGTCTGTTGTAATTTAAAAAATCAGCAGCTTCTAGGTACTTTTGACTATTTCTCTCCTCATTCATGCTATATTTATATTTATAATTAATAGAGGATTTTCCAGGCTTACCAGATTTGGTGGTTACCAAAATAACCCCGTTGGCAGATCTTGCACCGTAAATAGCGGTGGCCGCAGCATCTTTTAATACTTCAATAGATTCAATATCATCAGAGTTTAATGCATAAAAAGAACCAGGAATACCATCTATTAAAATTAGTGGTGAACCAGATCCGTCAAAATTAGTACCTCCCCGTAATACAATGGATGGTGTTGAACCGGGTTGACCGGTATTGTTGGTGACCCTTAGGCCAGCTATGGTCCCTTGTAAGGCCGTTGCAGCATTGGATCTCGTAGAGGTTTCCAAAATTTCGGTATCCAGTTTAGAAACCGAGGTGGTTAAAGTTCCTCGGGTCTGACTGCCGTAACCGGTAACAACTACTTCATCTAGCATGGCAGCGTCTTCCTGTAGGGTAACATTTATAGTGCTTTGATTTCCCACGGGAATACTTTGTGTAGTAAATCCTAGGTAGCTAAATACCAATACATCGTCTTGGTTGGTTTGGATGGAATAGTTACCATCAAAGTCAGTCTGACTACCGGTGCTAGTGCCTTTTACCAAAACGTTAGCACCTGGGAGGGGTTTGTCCACTGCCATCAGAAATAGTTCCGGTGACCGTTCTTTCTTGTGCATACAAACCCCCTATAAATAGAAAGGCAGCAAGTGTAAGCACATACTTTAAAAGTTTGTTTTTGTATATCATTCCGTTAGTTATTATGTATTACATAATGCAATATTATCAAAAAACTAAATATCAGCAAAACTTTTTTTATTGTTTTTTGGCGAAAAAATTACATTTATCTTAATTATGTAAGTTTTTAAATATTAAATTAATAATAATTCTTATGTTTTTGTAAGAAAAATTGAATATTTCTAAGTTGAATTTGCACTGTATTTGTAGGTTTAAGAATTTAAGGATGCAATTCATAAATTATTATGAATCATATTTTATTTAAATCCCTAATAATATATATTGTACACCTCAAAATGTTTGATTAATTTTGTATTATGTACAACATAATTAAAGAATAGATATGAAAGGACTTATAGCAGCGACCTATGCACCCATGCATCAGGACACTTCGCTAAATTTAGGGGTGATTCCTAAGTATGCGAAATTCTTAAAAGGAAATGGGGTGAAAGGCGCATTTATCAACGGATCCACTGGTGATTTTGCTTCTTTGTCCATAGCCGAAAGAAAACAGATTACCAGTGCTTGGGGAGAAAACAAAACTTCAGATCTTTTTGTAATCGATCATGTAGGTCATACCAGCCTAAACGAGGCTAAGGATTTGGCTAGGCATGCTGCAGATAAGGTAGACGGTATTGCCGCACTTGCTCCCTACTACTTTAGACTCTCTAATATTCATAAATTGGTGGAGTATTGCAAGGAAATTGCCGCATGTGCCCCCAATACCCCATTTTTCTATTACCATATTCCTGTATTGACAGGGGCAAATTTCAATATGGTCGAGTTTTTGGAACTGGCCACCCCACAGATTCCAAATTTGGCAGGTATAAAGTTTACCAACAATAACCTAATCGACTATAAGTATTCCAAGGAATTTAACAATGGTTCCGCTAATATTTTATTTGGATTTGATGAAGTTTTTCTTTCCAGCCTGCCTTTTGGCGCAGATGGTTGGGTAGGGAGTACCTATAATCATTTAGCCCCCTTGTACTTGGCAATAGTCGAGGCTTTTAATAACAACAATCATAAGTTGGCTGCAGACCTTCAGCAGAAATCCATGAAATTTGTGGATGTACTAAATGCTAAAGGCGGATTTAACGGTGCGGCAAAGTCATTTATGAGGGCACTGGGTGTAGATCTTGGTCCTAGTAGATTTCCACATACTACACTTACCGATGCTCAAATAGAGGAGGCCAAAACTGAATTGGACGCTTTGGGAGTAACACCTTATTTAAGTAAAACATAGAGGAGGTAAGATTCCTAGTTAGTTTGGAGTCCACTCCTAGTTGAAGATGAATAATTTATCAGTATTAAATTGAGAATTGTTTGTTTACAGTTCCTATGCCAATGGGAATTTAACTCATGTTGCTGAGATTCCGGCAGCTACTTTTACCAATTTGGCGGATTAGTATTTTTCAAATTATGTTTACCTTTTGTTCAACATTAAAAATAGGCATGGAAACTATAATCAAAAAAAAATATTTTCAAAGTTTTAAGATAGGAGTATCCATCTTGTTTTTGGCCTTTTTTGCACTGAGTGCTAATTCTCAGGAGAAATCAAATGGGCTCTCTATGAAATATCCCATAATTCCGACTCCGCAGGAATTAACTTATGGGAATAAAGAGGTTTCGTTTTCTGCCTTAAATATTAGTAACAATGATTTTATAGCGGTTGGTCTGCAGCCACAAAAAGTGTTAGGTAAGGAGGGATTGTGGTCCGATTCCAAAGGCTTTAGTGTCGAAATATTACTGGACAAAAAAATTCCCAATAAGGAAGGGTATACTTTAAGTATCGATAAAAAGGTGACCCTTGCTGCCCACACTATAAAGGGTGCTTACTACGGGCTACAGACTTTGGGCCAGCTATTAAGGAGGGAAGGAGGACACTGGAGCCTACCACAATTGGATATAAATGATTGGCCAGCCTTTAAGATACGTGGTTTTATGCACGATACCGGGCGAAATATCCAAAGTGTGGATCAACTTAAGGAACAATTGGATATCCTAGCCCAGTACAAATACAATATTTTTCATTGGCATTTGACCGATGATCCGGGATGGCGCTTGGAAAGTAAATTGTATCCAGAATTACATTCGGACAAAACTTTTAGCCGTCATGTAGGTAAATATTATACCCAAGAGGATTTTAAGGAAATAGTGGCCTACTGTAAGGAGCGCCAAATAACCCTGATCCCTGAATTTGATATTCCAGGACATACCGTTGCCTTTAGAAAGGCTTTTGGGTTTACTAGCATGAAAGATGAAAGGGTACTGCCCATTCTCATAGATCTATTTGAGGAGCTGATGGGACTTGCGGATGCTGAAGAAATGCCGTATATCCATATCGGAACCGATGAAGTAAGGAATGCACCCGAATATGTGGAGGATGAGATGATCCTCACCCTAATGGATCACATTAAAAATAAGGGTCGGGAACTAATAGTATGGAAAGAAGGTATTGTCATTGAAGAAGATGCCACTTCCATTAATCAACTTTGGGCCCAGCATGAAGTTCGCGAGGGTCACCGATTTATAGATTCTAGAGCTAATTACATCAATCATTTGGACCCTTTTGCTGGGATGGCACGCTTGTTTTTTCAGCAACCCTGTAGACAGTCTGCTGGAGATTCCTTGGCGTTGGGCGGTATACTTTGTGCTTGGCCAGACAATAATGTAGCGGAGGAACGTGATATATTAAAACAGAACCCGATTTATCCTTCAATAGTTTTTTATTCTGATGCCATTTGGAAGGGAAGGGAGAAAAATTATCCCGAGTATTGGGCCAAGCTCCCACCGAAAAATACGGAGGAGTTTAAGAGGTTTAGGAATTTTGAACAAAAGGTTTTAGAACATAGGGATCTGTTCTTTAAGGACAAGGAATTTCCCTATGTTGAGCAAACAAATGCTTTTTGGAAAGTGATTGGCCCTTTTGACCATAAGGGAGACTTTTCGGCCGCATTTCCAGTTGAAAAGGAACTTGCACCTTCTTATTCGGTAGATGGCAAAGAGTACACATGGGACGATAGTCCAGTTGGGGCTACCGTACATTTGAGGCATTTTTTTGGTTTTCCTGCAATAACCGATGCGAAATCGGGTACCTACTATGCGCATACCAAAATTTATTCCCCAGAGGCAAGGGAACAGACATTTTGGGTAGGGTTCTACGGTTGGTCTAGGTCTGGAGGTAGAAGGGGAGGCCCAGCTCCTAAATTAGGGCAGTGGCACACAACCGAGCCTAAGGCTTGGGTGAACAAGAAAGAAGTCTTGCCTCCAGTTTGGAAACAGCCAAGTTTTGCGGTAAACACGGATGAAATTCCTTTTGTGGATGAGGATTATTTTTATAGGGAGCCTGCCCTAATAAATTTAAATAAGGGATGGAATACGATTTTGCTTAAGATTCCACATGGAGGGAATTCCTGGAAATGGATGTATACCTTTATACCAGTAACACTAGATGGTAGTAATGTGAGGGAAGTAATGGATTTAAAATTTGACCCCTCTTTTTAAATGATATAACGGTATGAAACGATTATTCTTTTTTTTAGGATTGATGTTGGTGTGTTTAAATTTGGAAGCACAGACTTTTTCTGACCATTACTATCAACGAAAGGCACAATTTGAAGCGGCACCGGATACCGAGGATGAAATAATATTTTTAGGGAACAGTATCACTGAAGGAGGGAATTGGGAGGCTTTGTTCCCAAATAAAAATGTAGTGAATAGGGGGATAAGCGGGGATGTAACAGCTGGCATTCTCAATAGGCTATCGGAAGTAATCTCCTCCCAGCCCCAAAAAATATTCCTACTGATCGGGACCAATGATCTTGCCAGGGGAGAGACGGAATCGTATGTGGTAGATCATGTGGCATCCATTTTGCAAGAAATAAAAAATGAATCAGAGAACACAGAATTATTTTTACAAAATATCCTTCCAGTAAATCCTGCGGTAGGTGATAAATTTTCAGGACATAAAAAGAATCAGCAATTAATCGTCTCCGTGAATAGGGTGTTGAGCGAACTTTCTAAAAGGATGAATATCACTTTTATAGACCTCCATAAAAACTTCAGCAACTCAAAAGGAGTGTTGAAGCCGAGATATACCGATGACGGTTTGCATTTGAATAAGAAGGGATATCAAAAATGGAAAAGGGTATTAAAAAACTATATGAGATGAAGCAGCAGAATATAAGACCTTATGTATTGTCAGAAAACAATTGGAAATCCGTTAAGGAGATCGCTTACCAAGTTGCAGTCTTACCATGGGGGGCAACAGAGGCGCATAATTATCACTTACCATACGCAACAGATAATATATTGGCCGAGAATATAGCGGTGGAAGCGGCAAAACAAGCTTGGGAAAATGGATCGAAAGTGGTGGTGTTGCCAACTATCCCGTTTGGGGTGAATACTGGGCAGATGGATGTTAAGCTTTGTATGAATATGAGCCCTAGCACACAATATGCGGTCTTAAGGGATGTGGTTCAGGTGTTGAATGCCCACAACATTCAGAAGCTGGTCATAGTGAACGGCCATGGGGGAAATCACTTTAAACAATTTATAAGGGAATTGAGCTTAGAGTTTCCAAAGGTGTTTATTTGCTCCTTAAATTGGTGGACTAGCACGGATCCCAAACCTTATTTTAACGAACCTGGAGATCACGCCGGGGAATTGGAAACTTCGGTAGTGATGCATTTAACCCCAGAATGGGTTTTGAATTTGCAAGAGGCAGGATCTGGAGCGGCCAAAACCTTTAAAATTAAAGGATTAAAGGAAGGCTGGGTGTCTTCTCAACGCAAATGGACACAAGTAACCGAAGATACCGGTGTTGGAAATCCAGAATTGTCGACCGCAGAAAAAGGGAAACAGTTCTTTGAGGCTTCTGCCAAAACTATTGGCGAATTTTTTAAATCGCTGTCCCAAACGGATCTCAATGATATGTATGAGTAATTCAAAATGGTATTGTAATAAATTAAGGGAAATTATTGAGGAGGGCTTAAGGGTGCCTATGGTGTATTCCTCGGATAATTTATTGGAAACTGCTAAGCTAGATAAGAGTAGAATAATTATAATTTAATAAACAGAAAATGAGAAATTTTTTTATTGGGCTGTTAATATGTAGCAGCATGGTCCTAAGCGGACAGACGGAGAAACATGAAATTGCAGATGGGGTAATAGTTTATCAAGACCTTTTTAATGCTGCAGAGGTAGAAGGAGTAGCCTGTTTTAGAATTCCGGCAATTGTTACCGCTCCCAATGGCGATCTTATTGCTGCTATAGACGAAAGGGTACCCGGTTGTGGTGACCTTAAATGGAGCAAGGATATCAATATTGTAATCAAAAGGAGTAGCGACAATGGGAAGACTTGGAGCGATATGGAAACAGTAGTGGATTTGCCGTATGGACAGTCCGCCTCCGACCCCTCAATGATCGTAGACCGAGACACTAAGGAAATAATTATGTTCTATAATTATATGGACTTGGATAAGGAAAAGGATGTCTACTATTTTCAAGTGGTTAAAAGTTCCGATAATGGAAAAACATGGACACAACCAGAAGATATTACCAGTCAGATAGCCAAGGAAGAATGGCATAACGACTTTAAATTCATCACCTCAGGACGTGGAATCCAGACCAGAAGCGGTAAATTATTACATACTATGGTAAATCTTAATAGTGGACTCCATCTTTTTGCCAGTGATGACCATGGGAAATCTTGGTATTTAATAGACACACCTATCCAACCGGCAGATGAATCAAAAGTGATTGAACTGGCCGATGGGACTTTGATGATTAATGCCCGTGTAAACAAGGCGGGGATGCGTTATGTGCACCGTTCTTCGGATAAGGGAAAATCGTGGACTACTACTGAAGAACCAGATCTTATTGATCCTGGTTGTAATGCCAGTATTATTAGATATACCGCCATTGAGGACGGATTTAAGAAAAATCGCCTACTTTTCTCAAATGCGAAAATGGAAAAAGGGAGAATGAATATGACAGTCCGTGTTAGTTATGATGAAGGAAAGAGTTGGACCGAAGGAAAAACGATATATTCAGGAAGTTCTGCCTATTCTTCTATGACGGTATTAAAAAATGGGGATATAGGGTTGTTTTTTGAACAGGATGAGTATACAAAAAACCCATATGTAAGTTTCTCACTAAAATGGTTGACGGACGGTCAGGATAAATGGAAAAAGCCTTCTAAGAAAAGAAGAAAGTAATCTTAAGAATTTCTTTGAGGCTAGGTATTAGAAATGGTTTTAAAGAATGATGTTTTTGGAAAAGAAGCAAAAAAAAATAGCGGGCAATGCCCGCTATTTTTTTTCATTTTTAAATATTCTGTCGAAATGCGGTTCCAAATGTCTTCTCATGGCAACCCGAAACGTTTCAGGTGTGCCTACTTTTAGGTTGTCCAATAGCATTCTGTGGGTTACAAATTGTCCACTGGAATATTTGTAATCTTTTAGATTGGGATCGCTTTGGTGGACAAATTCAAAAACGGGAAGTAGTAGGTCTTGAAATTTTTTGAGAGTAGTATTATTGGACATTTCATAGAGTTTTCCATGAAATGCAATTTCTTTGTCCAATGTAAATACTTTCATATTGTAACTAGTTTCTTCTTCCAAGACTACAATTTCTTCCAATTCCTCCATCTGCTTTTGCGTTTTATGCTCATAAAGGAAGTCGGCCATCCCCATTTCCATAATCAGTCGAAATTCAAAAAGATTTTTCAATGTACCCGACGCCAAAAGAGTGGGGTCTAACATGCGCTCAAAATTATGCATGATATCTGGGTTGGTCAAGATCATTCCCCTGTGCTTTTTTGACTCGATTATTCCTAAGGTTCGAAGGCGTAAAATAGCTTCCCTTACCACAGTGCGACTTACACCTAAAGATTGTGCGAATTCTAGTTCCTTGGGAATAGAATCTCCTGCCTTTAAGTTGTTTTCTTTAATGAATTGCAACAAACGCGCCTCTACTTTATCAGCTAAGGATAAAGTCTCCAACGGTTCCAATTTCGAAAGTTTATTCATGGTTATGGTAGGTTTTAGTTTTGACAAGAAAGAAGTCAAGAGCGCAAATCGTAAAAGTAATATTGTTATTGATATTAAAAAATTAATTTTTTATTGCCAACTATTTAAAGAAAGAACCCTCTAATATAAGAATAATATTTAAATTTGTATTATGTACAACATATTAATGTTATGAAAAATTCGAAACTTTACAAAAACACCCTTTTAAATGATATTTTACCATTTTGGGAAAAGCATTCCCTCGATTTAGAGAATGGAGGTTATTTTACTTGCTTAGATCAAATGGGACAGGTGTTCGATACCGATAAGTTTATATGGTTGCAGGGGCGACAGGCTTGGACGTTTTCCATGCTTTACAACCAAGTGGAGAAAAATCCAAAATGGTTGGAAATAGCGAAATCTGGAATCGATTTTATCAGGGAGCATGGAATGGATAAAGAAGGAAATTTCTATTTTTCGGTAACTAAAGAAGGTAAACCCTTGGTACAGCCGTATAATATTTTTTCGGATTGCTTTGCGGCAATGGCCTTTAGTCAATATGCAAAAGCAACAGGAGATGAGGATATCAGGGCTTTGGCAAAACAGACCTACTATAATATTTTAAAGAAAAAGGACAACTCAAAAGGAGTATATGAGAAGAATACGGACGTAAGGCCGCTTAAAGGATTCTCCTTACCCATGATCCTCTCTAATCTAGTGTTGGAGTTGGAAGATGTGTTAGATAGTGAAGAAATTGAAAAAACCTTAAACTTCAGTGTAAGCGAAGTAATGGAGGTGTTTTTACAAAAGGATTCCGGAATTATCTATGAATTTGTAAATCCAGATGGATCCCTTAGTAATAGTTTTAACGGTCGGTTATTAAATCCAGGTCACGGTATTGAGGCCATGTGGTTTATGATAGATATAGGAGCTCGGAGAAACGATACTGATCTCATAGAAAAGGCAACCAAGGTTATTTTAAACATTTTGGAATACAGCTGGGATAAGGAATATGGTGGAATCTACTATTTCCTAGATGCCATGGGTAAACCCCCACAGCAGCTAGAATGGGACCAGAAGCTATGGTGGGTGCATTTGGAAAGCCTAGTGGCCTTGGCCAAAGCCTATGAACACACCGGAAACAAGGAAATAAAGGAGTGGTATCAAAAAGTACACGACTACTCCTGGTCCCACTTTTCGGATCCTGAAAACGGGGAATGGTTCGGTTATCTCAACAGGGAAGGAAAGCCATTACTAACCTTAAAAGGAGGTAAGTGGAAAGGATGCTTTCATGTCCCAAGAGCCATGTTTCAATGTTGGAAGAGCTTTGAGAATATAGAAGGCAATGTATTAAGTAGTTAGTACATAGTAGTGAGTACAAAGTATTGAGATGTGAGTATTGTACTCCCTCGGTCAGGTCTGAGGACACGAACTTTATCGAACCATTATTCCTGTATCGGGAATAGCATCAAACGCCTATTTAAATAAACATTAGGAATAAGAATTTAAAACATAAGTTGTACGGTTTTTCCGTGGTAATGCGATGTGGGTTAGCGCGCAGTTGAGAACTCTTTTTATAGTTGTAACCACCTTCATTTTTAAAGTATATTTCTGTTTTTTTATATCATTTTCCCAAAATCATTTATCTTAAAAATAAAATCAAGTTTATATGTCCTACATAATACTTGATTTATTATCTTGTGGCTTTGAAAGTATTGAAAAACTGTTTCATAATGAAAATTCGTAAAGTTCTCTCCTGTTTGGTATTTTTATTTTTATTTTCAACTTCCCTATTTGGGCAAGGGAAATCCAAAATAAATATGTCCAATTTACCTTCCTTGCCTGCCTTGGAAAAAGGGAGTAGTTCCCTTGGATTTGCTGGAATGATGGGCGGCATGCACAATGGTATGGTCATCGTAGCCGGTGGGGCCAATTTCCCATCAGGGTTACCTTGGGAAGGAGGAGCTAAAAAATGGTACAATTCCATCTATATTTTGGAGAAGGACAGATGGAAATTATCCTCCCAAACCCTACCTATTCCACTGGGGTATGGGGCATCGGTTTCTACCGAAAAGGGAATTTTAATTATTGGCGGGGATAACCAAGATCAGGTAAGAAATAACGTTATTTTATTAGCCTATAATCAGTCTAAAAAAGATATTGATATTATATCCTACCCAGACCTTCCAGAGCCATTAGCCTATTTATCGGCAGTGTTTACGGATGGGTATGTCTATGTGGCTGGGGGGATGAATTCAGAAACTAGCAGCAATTCTTTTTATCGACTAAATTTAGAAGGAAAAAGTACATGGGAAAAATTACAAGACTTTCCTGGGGAACCTCGTGCCTTGCAAGCTATGGTGGTTCAAGAAACCTCGCATTCCAAAAATATATTTTTAATTGGCGGTAGAAACCAGAGAAAGGGACAGCTATCAAAGCCGTTGACCCAGTATGTTTCCTATGACTTGGATAAAAAACTGTGGATCAATAAAGGGGACCTAATCGTAAATGGGAAGCCAAGGATAATAATGGGTGCAGTAGCAGAACCCATGGGTTCTATGCATATTTTGTTATACGGAGGGTCTGATGACCTCCTATTTACGGAACTCGAGAGCCTAGGTCAGCAACTAAATCAAGTAAATAATGATAGCCTTGCCAAAAAAATAATAGCACAAAGAGATCAAATATTAAATACCCACCCAGGATTTAGCAAGGAGATCCTGGCATTTAATTCCATAACGGATAAATGGTTTGTGTATGATACGGTTAGGGTGAAGCTGCCTGTTACTACTTTAGGGATAAAAAAGGACAATAACTTTCTGATCGTTTCAGGAGAAATTTCTCCAGGAATTAGGACACCGGAGGTGTATAGCTTTACCGTAGATGAACCTGCGCATGCCTTTGGGGCTCTAAATTATACGGTATTGGCCCTATATCTGTTTACTTCGTTAATGATCGGGGTATATTTTGCTAGAAAACAAAAATCTACAGATGATTATTTTATGGGAGGCGGACGTATACCGTGGTGGGCGTCAGGATTAAGTGTTTTCGGAACGCTATTAAGTGCCATTACTTTTATGGCCATCCCGGCAAAAGCCTTTGTAACGGACTGGTCGTTCTTTCTTTTGAATATCGCCGCAATTATCATTACCCCTCTGATCGCATTTTTGTTTATTCCATATTTTAACCGAATGCACATATCCACGGCCTACGAGTATTTGGAGAAGCGTTTTAATTATCTGGCTAGAGCCATAGGCAGTATTTCCTTTATTTTATTCCAATTAGGGCGAATTGGGATTGTTTTATTACTGCCTTCGTTGGCAATTTCCATTGTTACTGGGATCTCAGTAGAAACTTGTATTCTGCTAATGGGATTATTGTGTGTTCTCTATACCACTTTTGGGGGAATAGAGGCCGTTATTTGGACCGATGTTTTACAAGTGATTGTACTTATGGGTGGAAGTATTGTAGCTATTGTATGGATTATGTTGCATACGGAAACTCCTTTTAATGAAATGATTGCCTACGCTTCTGAACGGGAAAAATTTAATATTATAAATTTCGATTTTAATTTCACCGATTCTACCTTTTGGGTAGTATTAATTGGGGGATTGGCTTCGGCCATGGTTACTCAGGGAACAGATCAGACCATCGTACAGCGGTATTTAACGAGTTCTAGTATAAAAAATTCCCAAAAGACCTTATATACCAATGCTTTATTAACGCTTCCGGCAACTATAATATTTTTCGGTATCGGTACGCTGCTTTATATATTTTATACAGAAATGCCAGAACGACTATCCCCTGCAATCTCCAATAACGATTCTCTTTTTCCATGGTATATCGTAAGGGAACTGCCAGTTGGGGTGTCTGGACTATTGATAGCCGGAATTTTTTCTGCGGCTATGTCGAGTATTAGTAGTAGTTTAAATTCGGTTTCCACAGCTTTTTGTAATGACCTTTATAAGCGTCGCTTTCCAAAATTAAGTGATCTTGGGATGCTTAAAGTAGCACGAATAGTTACCGTTTTTGTGGGAATTATTGGGGTGCTATTGGCCCTGTGGATGGCTAATGCCAATATTAAATCGCTATGGGACCAGTTTTATAGATTTCTAGGCTTGTTTACGGGTGGTTTGGGAGGAATGTTTCTCCTGGGAATGCTTACCAAACGAGCCAACAGTACCGGAACACTTATGGGATTGGTAGTAAGTGGTATTCTGTTATGGTATATCAGTGTGTATACTTCCGTAAACTTTTTAATGTATTCCTTTATTGGGGTAGCTTCCTGTTTTGGTTTTGGGTACGTGTTTAGCCTATTCTTCACAGACAAAACGCCCAAGGTTATAAGGAAATAACACCCTTATTTTATAAATCTAAAAAAATTAATGGTTTGAATTTCTTGTTATAAAACAGCATAGGAATACGCAGATCATAAGTTGGTTTAGTTGCCAGACTAAGGGGCCTTGAGGAATTTTGGCAGGAATAGGACAAGGGTTGGGGATTGGGATTTTTGGTGAAATTACAAATCAAATCAAGGTCTCAAAAAAATCCTCAAAACTATCGTTTCCGGCAATATTCAATTTTTTCCGCAATCTGTGTCGAGCAACCTTAACCGAGCTTAAGGAAATATTAAAGAGGGTGGCAATATGCTGGGAATTAAAATTTAATTTGATCAAGGCACACAATCTAATTTCCCGGTCACTAAGCTGCGGACAGTAACTTTTTAAGTTCTTAATAAAGTTAGTATGTATCTGATTGAAGAGATGGTAGAAGTTTTCCCAATCGTCATCGAGCATTAAACTGTCATCAATTAGGTGAATAATCTTTTTTAGGTTCGCTTTTTTGGGAGTAGTTTCCTTGCTTGCTTTAAGAAGGTTATCCTTAATTTCGGTAAGTAAGTGGTTTTTGTGAACGGTACGTAAGGTGTAATTGGTGAGCTCCTCGGTTTTGAAATTCAAATCTTCAATCAGCTTCTTCTGATTTAAATCCTGATTATCCTTTTCTACCTTTAATAGGGCAATCTCACCTTGATAGACCTTCTCTTGTTGGGTCTTTATCACCTCGGTTTTAGATGCTACCAACAATTGTAATCGTTCCTGTTGTTTCTTAATGGTAGATAATCGGAATCTTATAAATACTATCACAAGAAATACTCCAAATAAAACAATTACAGCCTTAACCCAGGATTTTTGCCAAAAGGACGGGAGTACTGTAATTCCAATAACTGCGATGGAGGTCTCGTCCTGATCGATATTTTTGGCAGAATTTACTTTTAAGGAATACGTGCCAGGTTTTAAATTGGAAAAGGTGAGCGCCTGCTGATTGCCAATTATTTGCCAATCTTTATTTAAGCCTTCTAATTTATAGGCATAGTTATTTTTTTTAGGATTCCAATAGTCAGAACTGGAGTAATGGATAGAGAGGATATGATCTTCTGGGTTTAGAGTTATTTGGTTATTTCCTCTAGAATTAATAATTAAATCCCTTGTGCCATTTGCGCCCAAAATAGTCCCTGATGTGAAAAACATTTTTGATGTACCCGTATTATTTTCTTCTAGCTCAGATGCTTTAAAGTAGGAGAGTCCCAGTCGTCCTCCCATTAATATATGATTGCTTTTGGTAATAATGGCACTCCCGCCTTTGTAGGATTGAACTCCATATCGTAATCCAAAGTTTTCTACTGTTCCATCTGGTTTAATTTTGCTCATTCCTAAATTGGTGCTACACCATATATTTTTATCATGATCCATAAATACACCCCCAATAATGCTGGCTTCCAAACCCTTATCTTTGCCTACTCTAGTGAATTTGTTATTACTTCTTTCGTATCTGTTTAAACCATGACCATACGTACCTATTAAGATAGAAAGATCGTCGTCTTCGGTTATAGATCTAATACGATTACTGCTAAGAGAGTAAGGATCGGTTTTGTCAGATTTAAAGGATAGCACAGTATCCGTCTTAAAAACATTTAGCCCTAGGTTTGTTCCCACCCACATATCACCCTTTATGTCATTATATAAACTGGTAATAAAGTTTGCGTTTAAATTCTTCGTGTTTTCTGATGTGAATGTCCGAACAATTTTTAAATCTGAATTATAGACTTTAATCCCGGTACTAGAACCTACCCAGATATTATTTTCAGTATCACTTGCAATAGCAAAAATGGCTTTACACTGAAATCTGTCCTCAGCATTTAAAAAAGTATTACTCTTGGTATCAAAAACATTTAATCCACCACTGTAAGTTCCTATCCAGATTCGTTCATAATTGTCTTCAAATAAAGATATTACATTGTTTCCACTAAGATCATCATCCTTATCAGGATTGTTTATATAAACAGTAACCTTTCCGTTTTGTGGATTATATCGTCTTAACCCATTTCTGCCTGCCGTAATCCAAATGTCTCCGTTGGAAGCCTCCAATATTTGGGAACCTTGTTCATCTATTTGATCAAAAGCTAAAACTGAAGGGGGTATATGACTAATAGTGATATGATTTTTAAAGTAGCTTACGCCACCATGCACAGTACCAATCCATATTATGTTGTTTGTTCCTTGATAGATGCTCAATATAGTGTTGTCCGCAATGGGGAAGTTAGTATAAGTATTCTGTTTGAAAGTGTAAAACTTGTTTTCGTCTGGTTGGTACAGGTTTAATCCGCCTCCATCGGTACCTAACCATATATTATTGTCCTTATCTACTAAAACATCCAATATTATATTGTTGGAGATGCTATTTGATCTGCTGTTATTGGAGGTAGTATAATGTAGCGTGGTATTGTCTTTAGTATTGTACTTAAACAATCCGTTACCGTTGGTTCCAATCCATAATTGATCATTTTTGTCCATGGATATGGCGTTAATATAGGTGTTGTTGTTTTGAAGATTTACCTGTGTAAATGTCGATTCCTGATATTTAAAAACATCCCCTCTGCTGGAAGCAATCCAAACAACTCCATTATTGTCCTGAAAAAGATCGGTACCATTGCTGATACTGTTGTTAGATTCCTCTAGGGGCATTTCATGAATCACTGTATCTTTCTTTGAATTGGGTTGTAGTGCTATAATCTCACTATTTGCATTGGTACACCAAATAGCACCATTATCAACTTCCAATAGACTAAGAATATAGCCACTTATGCTGCTGTTTATTACTGGATCCGAAGAAGTATACCGTTCAAAACGATCTTCCTCCACATCAAAATAAAATAGCCCACTGGAGGTAGCTGCCCAAATCACACCAGTCCGATCTTGGATTAAGTCATTTACCTGATCATCTTCATTAGGCAGATGATATGATTTTGATTTTTGTCCATCATATTTGTCGATACCTAATTGAGTGCCAAACCATATAAAACCTTCGTTGTCCTGTAAAATATTATTTATTCTGTTATCGGAAATCCCGTCTTCAAATGAAATTTTTTGAAATTGGATGATTCGGTCTTGGGTAAATCCGTTAAAACTTAAAAGCATTATTAAGAGGGAGACTGTTAACTTAACTTTAACCATATGTTACCTTCTTTAAATTCTAAACAAAGATATATAAAAATAGCTATGGACCCTGATAAATATACGGTGTAGAGGAAGATTTGTAAATAAAAGATTAAGGAAATGTAACCTAAATGTAATTGGATGTAACCTATAATTATACCCCTATAGCTTTAAGTTTTGTTTAACATATTATAATTTAGCAACCGAATTTGTGAGCCTGGACATAAAATTAGGTCTGGGTCTCCACTTTAATATTTAACCTAAACTATTCAAATGAAGAAAATTGCAATTTTATGTTGCTTGTTGATGGTGCAGATGCATTTATTTGCACAGCAGCCCGTAACCTCCGTTAAAGGATTGGTTTCGGATGCGGAAACAGGTGAGCCCGTTCCGGGAGCTAGTGTTGTCGAAAAAGGGACTACTAAAGGAGTAGTTACTAATTTTGATGGAGAGTTTGAAATTAATGTTCCAGCAAATGCTACATTGGAAGTAAGTTATTTGGGATATGCCGCCACCACAGTTAGTGTAAAAGGGCGAACACAAATACAAATTAGTCTAGAACCTCAAGCCGAGGAACTGGGAGAAGTGGTGCTAATAGGTTATGGTACTCAGAAAAAGGAAAACCTAACTGGGTCTATAAGTACTATTTCAGCCGAGCAATTGGAAAGTCGGCCTGTAAACAATGTTATGCAGGCTTTACAGGGAGCAGCTCCCGGTCTATTGTTGACGGTTGGTAATTCTGGTGGAGAACCAGGGGCCAACATGAATATTAGTATCCGTGGGGTTGGTAACCTTCAAGGTACCGGATCTCCTTTAGTAATTGTTGATGACATTCCACTGGATAATCCATCTGACCTTAATGATGTTAACCCAGATGATATAGAGAGTATTTCGGTACTTAAGGATGCGGCTTCTTCTGCCATTTATGGATCACGTGCTGCCTTTGGGGTAATCATAGTGAAATCTAAAAGTGGAGAGCTTATGGATGGAAATAAAGTTACCTATTCCAATAACTTTATCTATTCTTCTCCCCTGAATACGCCTAATATGATGAATTCTTTGCAATTTGCGGATTATTTCAATCTAGCTTCTACCAACGGTGGTAGTGGTCCGGTATTCTCAGATGAGGTTATAGGTCGTATAAAAGCCTATATGGCTGATCCTGTAAATACCCCGGTTACGGTTCCTAACGCGGATGGTACCCGTTGGCAACAGTATACTGGTTCTAATGGTAATACGGATTGGTTTAAGGAAATGTATAAAGGTGTTGTTATGCGCCAACAGCACAACTTGAGATTTTCTGGCAAACAGAAAGGTATTAGTTACAACGTTTCCGGGTCTATATTGAATGCTCCAGGTATTATGAATTTTGGTGATGATTCTTATAAGCGTTATACCTTCAATTCTAGAGTGTCTAGCAAGATAAACGATTGGATTACCTTTGCCGCAAATTTAAGGCTATCCCGTACCGATACCGAACGGCCAAGTTATGATAGAGGTCTTTATCTGCACAATATAGCCAGAAGATGGCCTACAAACGGAGTGGTAATGCCCGATGGTGGCTATAGCGATGGTTCTGAAATTCCTTTTCTATTACAGGGTGGACGTTATACTGAAATCGATCAAGGTATGGATGGTTCAGTGAATTTTGTTCTAGAACCAGTGAAGAACCTTAAAATTAAACCAAGTATCCTATATCGAACTAATAATTTTAACTACAAAAATCATAATGCCAAAGTATCGGTTTTAGAGCCAGATGGAGTGGAAAGATTTATTAGAAGTAACAATAGCTTTTCAAAATATTATAGCGAAAATTCCTATATATCTCCTAACTTGGTGGTGTCCTACGATAAATCTGTTAACGACGTCCATAATTTTGCGGGATTAGTTGGATACCAACAGGAGGAAACCAGATATGGTAGCTTATATGGCTCCAAAAATGATCTTATCACGGACGGTGTTCCTTCTATTTCAACTGGGGTAGGTGAGGATAATGTAAATGATGGTGCTGGATCATATGCTACACAAGGGTATTTCGGTAGATTTACCTATAACTATAAAGAAAAATATCTTTTTGAAGTAAATGGGCGTTATGATGCTTCATCGCGTTTTGCATCAGATAGTCGTTGGGACTTCTTTCCATCTATTTCTGCAGGTTATAATGTTGCCAAGGAAAATTTTTGGGGTATTGATCAGATCAGTATGTTTAAGTTTCGATATTCCACCGGTAGCATTGGTAACCAGAACGTACCTAATTACCTTTATGTTGGCCGTATGCCAATTAGAACCAATTTATGGTGGTTGGGCAACAATGGGAGACCTAACTATACGTTAACTCCAAACATTATCAGTCCAAATATTACTTGGGAAACGGTATCTACAGACAACTATGCTTTGGATATAGCTGCCTTAAACAATCGTTTACAGTTTTCTTTTGAATATTTCATAAGAACTACTAAAAACATGTTTGGTCCAGCAGAACGCTTACCAGCTGTTTTGGGTACCAATGCACCACAAGCCAATAATGCGAACTTAGAGACTAAAGGCTTTGATTTTAACGTATCATGGAAAGATAGAATTGGAGAGGTAAACTACAATGTTGGATTGGTGCTTTCAGATGCGGTAACCACGGTAACAGAATACTCTAATCCCAACAATTTATTGAATACCTATAGAGCAGGTCAAAAATTAGGGGAAATCTGGGGCTTTGAAACCGAAGGTTTATACCAGAACCAAGCCGAAATAGATAACGGCCCAGATCAAACTCCCGTTTACGGAGGTGTTTGGTTTCCTGGGGATGTACAATACAAAGACCTTAATGGTGATGGAAAGATAGATTATGGTGATTCTACCTCTGATAATCCAGGTGACCGAAAAGTAATTGGAAACGCTACACCTAGATATAGCTTTGGATTCCACGGAGGCCTAGATTATAAAGGATTCGATTTTTCTATGCTTTGGCAAGGAGTTGCTAAGAGGGAAGTGTGGACCGGTGACGCCTATACTTTCGGAGCGGTTGGTAACCTTTGGCAGTCTGCAGGGATGAAAGAACATCTAGATTATTGGTCAGAAGATAATCCTGGTGGATTTTTCCCAAGACCTACCTTTAGGTCTACTTGGAGAAATCAACAAACTCAGTCTAGATATCTTCAGAACGGTGCCTATGTTCGTTTAAAGAACGTAAGCTTAGGGTATAATTTACCATTTGGTGTAATTGACGCCCTTGGACTTTCTAAATTTAGAATCTTTGTGACAGGGGAGAACCTTATTACCATCTCCGATATCTCGGGAATATTTGACCCTGAAGCTACCGGAGGGTACTGGGGTAGCGGAAAAATTTATCCATTGCAAAAATCATACTCAGTGGGTGTGAACGTACAATTTTAAATTATAAATTAACATGAAAAATATACGATACATTACATTTTTGCTACTTGCGGTCTTTGCCGTATCCTGTAGCGATGATTTGTTAGATAAGCTTCCGGAAGATGAAATTTCTCCGGAGCAATACTGGAAAACTCCTAATGATCTGGCGTTGTTCCTAAATCAATTTTATACATCTTTCCCTGTACACCAGGGTTGGAATGGTGGAATTTTCGAATTTGACAATAACAGTGATAACTTGGCCGATGTTAGCATTAATACCAGGTTTGTTGGTAGCAATAACACCGCACCTACTTCCGATGGTAATTGGAATGGGAGTTACAGTGGTATTAGGAGTGTAAACTATTACTTGGAAAATAGTGCTACCGCAGAAGGTCCGGCAGATCTTATTGAGGCTTACAACGGTGAAGCATACTTTTTTAGGGCAATGTATTACTTTGAATTATTGCAAAGATTTGGAGGAGTACCTTATATAGATAAGGTTTTAAATACCGATTCTCCAGAATTGATGTCGGCTAGAATTCCAAGGAATGAATTAGCCACCAAAATTGTTGAGGACTTGGATAGGGCTATTGCCAAACTAAAGCCCAAAGCATCTACTGAAGCGTTTAGGGTTCATAGGGGAATGGCGTTGGCTTTAAAATCTAATGTATCTCTTTACGAAGGTACTTGGGAAAAATACCATCAAGGAACTCCTTTTGCAGCTTCTGTTAACGAAAGTGCCAAATTTCTACAATGGGCTGCAGATGCCGCCGAAACATTGATAAATGAAGGTAATTATACCCTTTATAATAACGGAGAGGCTAATACCTACTGGGATTTATTCACCAAAGTGGATTACTCCAATATTTCAGAAGTAATGTTTTGGAAAAAATATGATATTAACGAAGGTGTAGATCACAAGGTTGGTCATTATATCCCGCAAAATGGAGCAGGTACCGGGGTAACAAAATCTTTGGTAGATTCTTATTTAAGTATAGATGGACAGCCTACAGCTGTAAGTCCTTTGTACGATTCCAGTCGAGAAAGCAGTCTTTCTGATATTGTTTTGAATAGAGATCCAAGGCTTGCTCAAACCATTTGTACGCCTGGAGACCTAATTACTGAAAGATCTGGAAATCCAGATATATTTTTCGATTTTCCAACATTCGGAGAAAATAATGAAGTAGATTCTACTACGGGATATCAAATTTATAAAGGTGGTAATACCGATGAAGCTCAAAGATATGACAGTTTTATTGGCGCCATTATTTACCGATACGCAGAGGTGCTCTTGAATTATGCTGAGGCTAAAGCCGAATTGGGAACTTTAACACAAGATGATCTAGATAAAACAATCAACTTGTTAAGAGCCCGTGTTGGAATGCCTGCACTTACTCTTACTCCAGTTGCTGATCCAAACAAAGCATTTCCTGGAGTTAGCGACCTTATTAATGAGGTAAGAAGAGAGCGTAGGGTAGAAATGGCTTTGGAAGGTAAGCGATTTGATGACCTTATGCGTTGGAAAGCAGATCATCTTATTATTGGAAAAAGACATCAAGGATTCAAAATTATAGGGAGTGATATGGAAACTGAATTTGAAGATTTGATCACAGGTGGTTCACTTCTTGTAAATGCTGATGGCTACATTGATCCATATATCAATGCATTACCAACTGGCTTTGGTTTTAATCCCAATAGGGACTATTTATCAGCTGTTCCATCCGAGCAAATTATTTTGACCGGTGGTGCAATAACCCAAAACCCAGGTTGGGAATAAAGCCTTAAGACATTTCCATTATATTATTTGTGTAATTGGATATGAATATTGTTAGTGGTTAATTAATAAATCCCGCCCGGCTCATATTTGCCGTGCGGGATTTATTTTTTTTCCTGCCCATTCTGATGGATTATTTCAATCCTTTTTTACTGGTAACTTTAACGATCTACAAAAGGTAAGGATTTAGGGTGATTTGTAATTTCTGAGCGGTGGTTTTTATAACCAATAGTAGTATTTGTGTGCTATTTATTAAATGATATTACATTTAGGACAATTTAAAAATAAGTACATGTTTTCTATGTTTATATTGCACGGCGAATCTGTTTTTAATCTATTTACCTATTTAGTTATGAAGTATTTGTATGTTCTTAGTTTACTGTTTCTTTTTACATCCTGTTCTGAGAAGAATAAGGAAACAATTGAAAAAAGTAAGCCAAACATTATTTTTATCATGTCAGATGATCACGCCTATCAGGCTATTAGCGCCTATAGTGATAAGCTGATCCAAACGCCTAACATAGATCGGATTGCAAATGAAGGTATGCTCTTCACCAATGCCAGTGTCACTAATTCTATTTGTGCACCGTCTAGAGCGGTGATTCTAACGGGAAAACACAGTCACCTTAATGGAAAAATAGATAATCTCAGTAAGTTTGATACTACCAATGTTACTTTCCCGCAAATTCTACAAAAGGCTGGTTACCAAACCGCCATGTTCGGAAAACTTCATTTTGGCAACAACCCTAAAGGGTTCGACGAATTTAAAATCTTACCGGGACAGGGGAGTTATTACAATCCCAAATTTATTACACAAAAAGGGGATACCATAATTAATGGGTATGTCACCGATATCACCACCGACCTTGCGTTAGATTGGATGGAGCATCGAAGGATCCCAGAAAAGCCATTCTTATTGATGTATCTACATAAGGCACCACACAGAGCTTGGTATCCGGACGAAAAGCATTATAGAGAGTTTACCAAAAAAACATTCCCATTGCCAGAAACTCTATTTGATAACTATGAGGGTAGGGTAGCAGCTAAAACTGCAGAAATGAATATTTTAAACCACATGCACTTGTCTTATGACAACAAGGTGGAGGAAGATGTTTTAAAACGATTGCAAATTAAAGGTGGGATGGCTAGGTCAGAAGTAAACAGAATGACTCCAGAACAACGAAGTAGTTGGGAAAGCGTGTACCATCCGATTAATGAGGATTTTGAAAAGCGCTACCCGTCCATGGATGATAAAGAGCTGATGGAGTGGAAATATCAGCGCTATCTTCAGGATTACTTAGGGACTATAGCCTCCGTTGATGACAATGTTGGACGATTGTTGACGTATTTGGATGATAATAACCTGTCTGATAATACCGTAGTAGTCTATACTTCGGACCAAGGGTTTTACTTAGGGGAACATGGTTGGTTTGATAAGCGTTTTATGTACGACGAATCCTTTAAAACCCCATTACTAATAAAATGGCCCAATAAAATAACCCCTGGAACCACCGAAGATGAAATGGTTCAGAACCTCGATTTTGCTCAGACATTCTTGGAAATGGCCGGTGTAAACGCGCCAGAAGATATGCAAGGGGAAAGCTTGGTACCAATACTGACGGGTAAAAAAGAACTTTGGAATAGGGATGCCGTTTATTATCACTATTACGAATATCCCGCCGAACATGCGGTAAAAAGACATTATGGTATTGCCACCAAAGAATATAAGATCATTCATTTCTATTACGATGTGGATGAATGGGAGCTTTACGACCGTATTAATGACCCACAAGAGATGAACAACGTATACAGCGACCCTGAATATGCAGAGGTGGTTGCGGAAATGAAACAAAAGTTGCAAGAAGTCCGTGAAAAATATAAGGATTCTGAAGCTTTGGACAATCACTATATCCAGTTATACAAAAAATAAATCCCATAACAATTTGGAAGGATTACCAATTGATATACATGAGAATAGATTTGATTCTGGATTAGTATATTCGTCCCCACTTCGTCTAATAGGTTTTTTAGATGCGCTATATTATATAGGAATGCGCTATGTGAAAGCCAGAATTTTTCTATTCAATATATAGTTATATAGCTGTGCAGTAATCAAAAGGCGGTATTTTATTTGTTAAAAGAGGTAACAAACCAACAATAAAAAAAAGTATGTACAAGTATTTGGGTGTGGGACTAAGTTTGGTGTTAATAGCTTGTGGATCTCAGCAAAAAGGGGTCTCCCAGCATCAAAATAAAATAAAGCAAATACAAGGTGAAGAGACTAGTTTTCAGCCCCCTATGATGGGCTGGGCAAGTTGGAACAATTATAGGGTCAATATCAATGAACAAATAATTAGGTCCCAAGCAGATGCCATGGTCTCTACCGGGTTAAAAGACGTGGGTTATTCCTATATCAACACAGACGATGGTTTTTTTGGCGGTAGGGATGAAAATGGAAAATTACTACACCATAAGGAGCGTTTTCCCAGCGGCATGAAATCGCTTTCGGAATACATCCATTCAAAGGGTTTAAAAGCAGGGATATATTCCGATGCAGGTCCCAATACCTGTGCCTCCTACTGGGACAAGGACACTATTGGATCAGGAATGGGGCTCTTTGGTCACGAGTATGATGACCTTAGTGTCTTTCTAAAGAAATGGGATTACGATTTTATAAAAGTAGATTGGTGTGGGGGCGAATGGATGGGCCTAGATGAAGAAAGCAGGTATACCGCCATCGGAAATATAATAAAATCTATAAAACCATCGGCCAAATACAATGTTTGTAGATGGGAATTCCCAGGGGAATGGGTGACAAATGTAGCCGATTCTTGGCGTATTTCTGGAGATATAGATAATACCTTCGGATCTATTTTACATATCATCGATCTAAATGCCGACTTGTGGATACATAGTACCGCTGGCCATTATAATGATATGGATATGCTACAAGTAGGTAGAGGGATGACCTATGAAGAAGACAAGGCGCATTTTTCCATGTGGAGTATGATGCATTCCCCACTGTTGCTAGGAAACGATCTAACGGCAATGAGTAATGAAACCATTGCGATTATCACTAACGAAGAAATTATAGCCGTAAATCAAAGTCCATTTGTTTACCAAGCAAGGAGATTGGTAGATGATGGTGATTTGGAAGTTTGGGCAAAGCCTATGATCTCTACGATGAGCGGGGAAATAATAGTCGGACTGCTCAATAGATCGAAGGAAGTTGCTACCATGACAGTGAACTTGGAGACTATTGGAATAGATGACTCCGTAGGGTACCACATGCGAGATTTATGGGGCAAAGAAGATTTTGCTAGTTCCACAGAGCCCAATAGGTCATTTACGGTTCCTTCTCACGGAATTGTAGTGTTGAAAGTGAAAGGTAAATCTCTTCCATACAACAAGTTTCAATATAAGGATGAAGAGTAATCATACGGAATGCTTTTAAATTTGGGTTTTACCTATAATTAATTATTTCCACAATTTATTTTGAGATAGGTAACTAATTTAAAGCCTTTTCAGAAATAAAAAACCTGAAAGGGTTATTGCCTATTCCCTCCAGATAACAAGGATCTTCAATAGCAATAGCTCTTCAGCAATGGTAAAAATCAGCTAACTGTCCCTAGCTTTGAACCGATGTATTTTAAGTATCTGGTTTTCGGCTAAAGCCATATCCTGATTTTCTTGGTCCCATGATAAATTACAGGGCAATAGAATGCACAAATTTCTAATCTTTTACAGACCGCAGGAATTTAAATCAAAAGTGATATTGTTTAGACCTCCCATCACTGCATTACATGAGCTCTGTCCCCAGTTGGGGATTGGTGGTTTCACATTAAGACAGATGGGTTTAACTCCCCTAAAACGCGTTTAGGACAGACCAAGTGGAAATTTAATTTAAGAATTATAAATTATTCTACAGGTACATGTTTTGGTTCTTTCTTACTAACTTTTACAGTACTAGTTAGCCTTAAAACTATGTATCCGATGACTCCCGAAATACTCGAACCAACAATAATGCCCACTTTTGCGGAGTCTATATAACTTATGTTATCGGCAAATGCTAGGTTGGCGATAAAAATCGACATAGTAAAACCAACGCCGGCAAGAATAGCAACTCCTATAATTTGCTTAAAAGTTATATCACCAGGCAAAATTGCAAGTTTCAATTTCACTCCAATCCAGGACATTAGTGTAACCCCTATTAATTTACCGAGAAATAAGGCAATGGCAATATGGAACAATAAATCGGTATCCAGTTCTATGTCCGTACCCAATGCCACTCCCGCATTTGCTAGGGCAAAAACAGGCATAATAAAATACGCAACCCATCCGTGTAGCTTATGCTCGGATCGTTGTAAGGGCGATTTAAATTTGTTACCCAAAGCCTCCAGTTCGTCCATTTTCACGATTTGTTCACTCGATAGAACAGGAAGATAATCCCTTTTAGTTTGAGCAAAGCCTTTTGAAATATCTGAAAGCTTCTTCATAAAAGAATCCATATCGATCCTTTGTCTCAATGGGACGGTGAATGCCAGTAAAACACCAGCGATTGTTGGATGGATACCCGATGCGAAAAATAAGATCCAAATCACAAACCCTAATAGGATCATGAGAGGTCTGGAGTACAAATTGCGATAAGATAGATAGAAAAGCACACCTAAGAGGACAAAGGCGTAAAAAAGTAGCATCCAATCGATTCCTGTGCTATAGAATAAGGCGATTACAATAACCGCACCTAAATCATCCACTATGGCAAAGGCAGTTAGAAATATCTTTAGACTTAAGGGGACTCTATTACCCAAGACCTTCAGGATAGCTAGGGAAAATGCGATATCTGTTGCCATTGGAATACCCCATCCAGCATGTGTTTCTGGCGAGTTGTTTAGAAAAAGAAATATACTCATAGGGATCAACATGCCACCTACGGCCGCAAACATTGGTAATGCGGCTTTACGTAAACTGTTTAATTCCCCAATCAAGAGCTCCCGTTTAATTTCTAATCCAATTAAAAAGAAGAAGAGCACCATTAAGGCATCATTGACCCATAGGATCAGCGGCAGACTAAAACCAAAAGTCTCTGAACTAATACCTAAGTGAAATTGCCATAAGGCTTGATAGGATTCGCCATAACTCGAATTTGCCCATAGCATTGCAATGATGGTTGCAGTAAATAATAAGATGCCACTAAAACTTTCTATTTTAGAAAAATTTAGTAAAGGGGTAAGTATTCTTTTTTTTATCATTATAATTATTTGATAAAGTAATATGCAGTTCTAGTCAAAAATACTAATATTCTTTAAAATTCAATTGTGAGGTTATAGTTATTTCTTCACTTTTAGTAATCTTATTCTAAAATAAAACGATCAGGATTTTTATCGATAGCCAAAAACGACTTTCTATTCATTATTTGTTTGGAATCACTACTGTGCAGATCTCGAAATTTATTAAGAAAATAATATCCTCAATTTCACCGGTACTTTATAATCCATTCAGTATAAATGCGATCTAATTCCAGTACTTTTTCCTTTTTCTCTTCTGCTAGATTCTGGATCTCTGTAGGATCATTTGTCATATTGTATAAATCCCATTGGGAATTTTTACCGTTCCGTACAATTTTCCAGTTGTTTAGTCGTACGGCCTGACTACCTCTCCATTCCCAGAATAAAGGACCTTCCCGGTCCATATCAGGATTCTTAAAAACAGCTACTAGGCTTTTTCCTCGTAAGGGAGTAATTTTCTCTCCATTGTATACATCTGGATAACTAGCCCCAGATAATTCCAGAAAAGTGGACATGAAGTCTATAAAATGCCCTGGGTAGTTGGTAAAGGTGTTGGGTTTAATCTTGTTTGGCCAATAAGCAATAAGGGGACTGTTGATGCCTCCTTCGTAATTGTGATTTTTGTAAAGTCTAAAGGGGGTATTGGCTACATTGGCCCAGTCCTTTCTCAGGGAGGTCCATCTTGCCATAGCGCCTAAGGGCGCAGAATTATCATCGTTTTCTAAATCCACAATCTCCGCTGAGGCCCCGTTGTCCGAAACAAAGAGGATAATGGTGTTTTCGGCAGCTCCTATTTTATCTAGTTTCGCCAAGAGTCGACCTATATTCTGATCAATCCGATCTACCATAGCAGCGTATACCTCCATGACGGAAGCTTCATACTCTTGCTCGATAGGGGATAGGCTATCCCAATTCTTATGAGTGGGTTCAGGGAGTGTTATCATATTATCCAATAGTCCAAGTGACTTTTGTTTTTCAAACCTTTGTTGTCTAATATAGCCATAACCAAGGTCGTATTTCCCCTTGTACTTCGCTATGTCCTCTGGCCAAGCCATTAGCGGATCATGTGGTGCCGTATAGGAGAGGTATAAAAAAAAAGGTTCATTTTTCATTTTGCTTTCCTCCATATAATCCAAGGCATAGTTGGTGAAATAATCCGTAGAATAAAAATCCCGTTCCTTTGGGGTATAGGGTTTAAAAATAGTGCTATCTATTCCCCATTGCCGATCATTCCTCTTTTGTGCAGGTTTTGGTTCTCCTTCTCTTTGCTTTCCAGGGTTAAAGTGGTTGAATGCCCCATCTATTAAACCGTAAAAACGTTGAAATCCCCTATTGTAGGGATTATCAATTCCGTGATGCTTCCCAGAAAAATAGGTGGCATATCCCGCATCCTGTAAAACCTCTCCCAAAGTTACCGCATTGCGGATGGGATTGGTATGTGTTTTGTCATAGCCACAATCTTGGGCATACACGCCAGTTAATAAGGCGGCCCTAGAAGGAAAACATTTTCCTGCATTATAGAAACTCCTAAATCGCATTCCATTTATGGCCAGCTTATCAATATTTGGGGTACTTATTTCTCCTCCATAACACCCTAGATCGGACCAGCCCATATCGTCAACGGAAATCAGGATAATGTTGGGTCTAATTGGCTCATTTTGACCAGAACAGCTTAAGAGAAACAAAAAAAGGAAAAAGAAGCTTAAGGCGGACTTCCAATGATAGTGGAATCTGTATAAACCGTGACTGTAATTTAGCGGGGTCATTATAAACTGATGAAAAATAAATAATAGTTAAAGATAGAAAATCATATTGAACGTGGTCTAAAAATAAGTGCTAAGGAGAAAGGCATTGAATAATCTCAGTGCTTTAAACAGAGAAAAAAGGAAGGTTTACCTTTTTTAGATGATCAAGGGCAATAATTATAACTTCCCCGGTTTTCCTGCACCTATCCCCATATACATTTTAAAGATGATAACTACAAAAAGCAGGATTAGGGAGTAGGTCCACCCTCTGGTAAAATCAAAAAGACTGCCAAAAATAATGGGTCCAGTAGCGGCTACTAGGTAGCCGATGGATTGTGCCATCCCTGAAAGTTCCGTAGCGGTATCTGCATCCTTGGATCTTAAGACGATAAAAAGCAACGCCAGACCAAAAGTACCTCCTAAAACAAACCCGATTAGGGAAACCCATAGTGCAATAAAACCAAGAGATGGAAGTAACAAACCTAAAACACCAATACTCTCCACTAGCATCAAAATAACTACAATATTGCGTTGATCTCGTTTTTTTCCAGCCCACTGTGGAATAATTATAGACCCAAGAATTCCCGTTGCCTGAGATAGGGAAAGCATCCACCCCGCATAATCTGCATCATACCCACGGCTTTGGACAATAGCGGGGAGCCATGCTAGGATTACATAAAAGGTAAAGGATTGCAAGCCCATAAAAAAGGCAATTTTCCATGCTTTAGGTGCTTTGCCTAGCGCTTTCATTGCTGCCCTATAACTGCGTTTTTGGTCAGATATACCCATCCGGGAAAGTTGGGGAATCCATAGTAATAAACCGATCAAAGCCAATATGGACCACACTGCCAAAGAGCCCCTCCAGCCCAAATCCGTCCCATCGGCCAAGGGTACACTGATTCCTGCGGCCAAGGAAGCTCCGATGGCCATTACACTAGAATAAAGACTGGTAACAAAACCCGAGTTTGATGAGAAATTTCGTTTCGTAAGACTAGGTAGTAATACATTGCCAAAAGCTATGGCAATACCAAACATGAGGGTCCCCAAATAAAGGGGTAATATGCCTTGCAAGGATCTAATACCAATCCCTATAGTCATTAATAATAAGGCACCAAATAAGGTGTAAGCGATTCCAAAACGCCTTGTAAACAAAGGGGTCAGGGAAGAGACTACCCCAAATGCAATCAACGGCAAAGTAGTCAATAAACCCAACATAGAACTGGAAAGCCCCGTAGCAACCCTAATATGGTTTATCAATGGACCTACACTAGCAAGAGCCGGGCGTAGGTTAATGGCAATAAAAAGGATGCCGGCAATCAATAATATATCGTTGGCACTAAATTTTCCCTTCTTAATAGTTGGCCTTTTTTCTGGCATTTTATTACAATTGGATTAATTGTATTGGTAATACGAAAATATACAAAGCATTAAGATGATTTGTATTCGGCCCCGTTTAAATTTGTCCTTCGTTGATGTAGCACGATTTGACGGCCTATAAAATCAATGGACTTTAATCGTATCCGCTGCTGATCCTTGCAATAGATCAATAATCCGAGTAAATAGTTAGGAAAAGAGATATAAGTTTAACATTTTAGTATAGATTGAGGTACTTTTAGAAGTAAAGGAAGCAACCAATGGCAATAGAGAACATCCCCGAAATATATCTTAGCGAACCAGAAGTAACCATGGATCTATTTGTGCACGACTTTAAAATGACCAGTAATGTCGTTAAAAGTAAAGTTAACCTAAGCATGAATATGTTCAGTTTTTTAAAGGAGGGTAAAAAGCAGGTCCATTTTGCCGATACTTCGGTCGCCGTGAATAAACAACAATCCCTTTTGCTTAAAAAAGGCAATTGGTTATGGACCGAACTGTTGGATACAGACGCTATTTATTATTGTAAACTTTTCTTTTTTTCGGAAAAAAAGCTCACTGATTTTCTAAGTAAATATACCAATGGCATAAAACCTTTTCAAGAAGAAATCCCCTATTTCATTATCGAAAACGACGATTATATTGCTGCTTATTTAAATTCTTTGTCATCTAACATCTATACAAATCACAGTTATAGCGATGCTTTATTATCTTTAAAATTTGAAGAAATAATGCTCTATTTACTTAATAAGTATGGTAATAAACTAGAGTTTTACTTACAATCCTTAATCTCTAAAGAGATTTCCCCCTTTAAAAAAATTGTAGAAAGCAATGTGTATTCTAATTTAAAATTGGAAGAAATAGCCTTCTTATGTCATATGAGCTTATCTACTTTTAAGCGTCATTTTAGCTCGGAATATAATGTAGCGCCCGGAAAATGGCTGCAAGACAAACGACTTCAAAAAGCTAAAACACTCTTGCAGGGAGGCGATTTAAAAGCATCTGATATCTATTTAGATATTGGCTATAACAACCTGTCTAACTTTAGTATAGCCTTTAAGAATAAGTTCGGAATTAGTCCAACTGATATTTAAAATCAGAACAACTGTATACAAGTAGCTGTATTTTAGCTCATTAATGGCTTGATATTTTTTCTACTTCCCATAAAAACCCACATTGACCTGTTTTCATAAGTTATTGAACTGTATCAGTAAATAGTAAGGTAATAACTCTGCCTACCTTTGTAGTAGTACTGCACAAGGCTTGTTTTAGCAAGCATTAATTAAGAACTAAAATTAAATATATAACTATGGCAAATGTAACAAAACCCAAATTTAAAGAGAGATACGGGAACTTCATCGGCGGAAAGTTCGTCGCTCCCGTAAAAGGACAGTATTTTGATAACGTATCGCCGGTAGATGGAAAAGTATTTACCCAAGCGGCCCGTTCAACTAAAGAAGATATCGATCTTGCTCTTGACGCAGCACACGAAGCATTCCCAACTTGGAGTACTTCTTCAGCTACAGAACGCAGTAATGCGCTTTTGAAGATTGCACAGGTAATGGAGGACAACTTTGAATACTTGGCAACTTTAGAAACTATCGATAACGGAAAACCAATTCGCGAATCCCGTGCCGCAGATATTCCTTACGCAATTGATCACTTCCGTTATTTCGCAGGCGTTATACGTGCAGATGAAGGAACAATTTCAGAGCACGACAAAAACACGGTAAGTATTGTATTGCACGAACCAATTGGTGTTGTTGGTGAAATTATTCCATGGAACTTCCCAATGTTAATGTTGGCCTGGAAAATTGCTCCTGCTTTGGCCGCAGGTTGTACCGCTGTGGTTAAACCAGCAGAACAAACCCCCACCAGTGTCATTGCACTAATGGAGCTTATAGGTGACCTACTGCCTGCAGGTGTTTTAAATATCGTAACTGGTTTTGGTGCAGAAGCTGGACAAGCCTTGGCAACGTCTACCCGTATTGCAAAACTTTCATTTACTGGGTCTACAGAAACAGGTCGTAAAGTTTACCACAATGCAGCCGAGAACATTATCCCTGTAACTATGGAACTAGGTGGGAAATCTCCAAACATTTTCTTCCCATCGGTAGCAGATCACGACGATGAATTCTTTAGCAAAGCTATTGAAGGCGCGTTAATGTTCGCACTTAACCAAGGAGAGATTTGTACTGCTCCATCGCGAATTTTAGTACACGAAAGTATAGCGGATCTTTTCATAGAAAGGATGCAGGAACGCTTAAAGGCGGTTAAGACAGGTAACCCATTGGATCCAGAAACTATGATCGGTTCCCAAGTATCCAAGGCGCAGTACGATAAAATACTTAGCTATATCGACATAGGTAAAGAAGAGGGTGCAACCGTATTGGCAGGTGGAGACGCCGGTAATTACGATGGGGAACTTTCTGAAGGATATTACATCCAACCTACGGTATTGAAAGGACAGAATAATATGCGTGTATTCCAGGAAGAGATTTTTGGACCGGTTGTAGCCTTGACAACCTTCAGCTCTACTGAAGAAGCCATCTCTATAGCCAATGATACCCCTTACGGATTAGGTGCCGGTGTTTGGTCCCGTGATGCTCACGAATTGTTTCAGGTACCACGTGCTATCCAAGCGGGTAGGGTCTGGGTTAACCAATACCATACCTATCCTGCACACGCTCCCTTTGGTGGCGTTAAGGAATCAGGATTTGGTCGTGAAAACCATAAAATGGCCTTAGATCATTACCGTGTTGTAAAAAACATGTTGATCTCTTACGATAAGAAACCTATGGGATTCTTTTAATTGAAATATAAGTTTAAGCACTTTGCATAACCCCGGACAACCGGGGTTTTGTTGCTTTTATCAGAAGTCGGCTCACAAGCCGTGAACACAAAAATATAATTATGAATAAACCGTTTTACGCCTTTCGCTATATCAGTTGGATAGCGATATTGTTTTCACTTTTAGGATCCCTGCTCCTTTTTATTATGGGGGCCTTAAAAACGCTGAACGCGTTTCGGGTATTCTTTTTGGGGTATATCCCAAAGGACAAGGCCCATTTGCACACCGTAGATATCGGTATTACCTATCTTATCAAATCATTGGATACCTTTCTGATCGCTTTGGTGCTGTTCATTTTTGCCCGCGGGGTGTATACCCTATTTATTTCCAATACCACTAGCAGCGAGAGCAGCGGGGTCCTTAACTGGATCAAAACCCCAAACATTGGCCATTTAAAGAACATTTTAGGTGAGGTAATCGTGATCATCCTTTTTGTAAAATTCTTGGAGGTGGTATTTGTCAATATTGGTAACCTGAGCTGGGAATTATTAATACTACCTATCTCTATAGTATTGATGGCAGTGGGACTAAAAATCCTAAAACTCAACAAAGTAGAGGGGGAAAAGGAAATGAAATGAATTCCTATTGGGAGGTTTAATCGTGAAAATTTCGTTTTATTTGTTTGTATAGAAGATATTTAATAAACTGTAATAAGTTACTAAATTAGTAGGAATAATAATAGGTAAGGTTATTACAACAAAAGCAAAATCATGAGCAGGGGATTTGTAAGAGAGGATGATCAAGAAGAAATTCCGTTAGTACCACCTAGGGCCGACTTACCAGATGGGGTTACCAATTATGTGACCCAAACAGGAATGAATGCACTATTGGATGAAAAAAAGGAACTTATGGAAGAAATTGCGAATTTAGACAGTGCCAACGAAAGTGAACGTAGAATAGCGGTGAACCATATCAATGCTAAATTACAATTACTGAACAATAGGATTTCTACGGCCAAAATAATCCATTTGCACGAGCAACCAAAAGATGAAGTTAGGTTCGGCGCAATGGTTGTCCTGAGGGTAATGGCGACAAATAAAACTCAAAAATTTCAGATCGTTGGTGTGGATGAAGCTGATATTACAAAAGGAAAAATTGCATTTATCTCTCCTATTGCAAAAATTCTGATAGAAAAAAGGGTAGGGGATAAGGCAGTATTACAATTGGCAAATGAAAATCGTGTTTTTGAAATTTTAGATATTAGTTACCGATAATGGGTTCATTGCAAAATCAATAGACCATCATCCGTGAAAAGTTCTGCATTTCCCTAAATCTAGGTTTATAAAGTAAATAAGTTTACTATATTGTTAACTAGTTATACCTTAGCAGAAACTATCTAAAGAATCATTAACTTGAATATTACAGAAGTAAAAAAACAACTTATTGAAGAGATTGGTCTAGGTATTGGAGACCGTATGGGGGTGTCCCCACTTGCAGCGAGAATTTATGCGCTCTTGACACTTTCGTCTTATGATGGTTTAACTTTTGAGCAGGTGAGGGAAGCCTTAGGTTCCAGTAAGAGTTCAACCTCAATTAATCTCAATGTGCTTACACAGCTTAAATTTGTAGAATACTATACCAGACCTGGGGATCGTAAAAGGTACTTTAAAGTCGCTAAATATTTTCAGAAGAATTATTTAAATCAATATGCACTGACCTTAAATAATGAAGTGGGCCTAATTGCCAAAATAAACACGTACAATCAGGAACATTATCCCGAGAAATTCGTAAATGAAAAATCTATGGGCACCATTATGCAAGATTACCTAAAGGCGCAACAAAAACTAGTAGAAAGCACCCTGAAGAAAATGTCCGATTTTCTGGAGGATAAAAACCCATAGTCACAGTACCGAACTACCTTGCTCGAATTTAAATTTAACAAAATTTTATTTTAGTTAGTTCTAATAGTTACGAACTAATAAATATCTTTGCAAAGTATACTAAACATTATATAATTTATGAAGACAAAATTGATTCCTATATTGCTATTGACCATTAGTGCCATTAGTTGTACTACTCAAAAAAAACTAGCTACTGAAACAGCCTCAAAAAGTGAAATGGAAATACAAGCAAGTTTAACCGATACCCAATGGATACTTACGGAACTTGAAGGGGAAAAAGTAGATGTAGACCAAGGGGAGAACAAGAATATTAATTTTCTTTTAAACAGTAAGGACAATACCTTTAGTGGTTTTTTCGGATGTAATACGGGATTTGGTAGCTTTATCTTGGAGGATGGGAATAGAATTCGCTTCACTAATATGGGGACAACTCGCATGGCCTGTCCAGATATGACCATTGAAGAATCTCAAGTTTTGGAGGCGTTTCATTTGGCAGACAACTTTACCCTTAATGGAAATACTCTTTCATTGAATGTAGGACGAAGGGCTCCCTTAGCGGTTTTTAAAATGGCAGAAATACAAAAAGATCTGATAACGGAAAAATATTGGAAATTGAAGACTTTGGAGGGCAAGGAAGTGAAAATGGCTGATAATCAAGAGCGTGAGATTTATTTTATGCTTAAGACTGATGAAAATAGAGTTGTTGGTTTCGCAGGCTGTAATACTTTTGGAGGTGAGTATAGCCTTGAAGAAGGGAATCGCATCAGATTTACACAACTACTATCTACACTTAAGGCCTGTCCTGATATAGCGGTGAGCGAAGCCGAGTTTTTAAAAGTTTTCGAATTGTCCGACAACTATACCATTGATGGTGATACCTTAATGCTCAATGTGGGTAGAAGGGCACCTCTGGCCGTGTTTGAGGCAGTTTATCTAGATTAAGGTTAACCATACTACTTTTATCAGGAGGTAAGCTACCCCTGAGAATAAAGGGAATATTAAATATTTTAAAAAGCAATTGCTCCGAGCAATTGCTTTTTAACGTTACCGGATTATGGAAAAAATAGTCGAAAACAAATGGTTTCTCCTCATTGTTATAGCACTGACTTGGGGTAGCTCTTTTATTCTGATTAAAAAATCTTTATTAGTATATACTCCTTACGAAATTGGCGCCATCCGTGTTGGCGTATCTGGCCTGATTATGGCATATATTGGGATTCCTGCGTTGAGAAAAATGCCTAAGAAATTGTTGTTTTGGGTTATCCTGACTGGTTTTTTTGGAAATTTTTTCCCCATGTTCCTTTTTCCCTTGGCGCAAACCCAAGTAAGTAGCTCCCTTGCTGGAATATTGGATTCCTTGGTCCCTGTTTTTGTGCTGATATTCGGATTTTTATTTTTTGGGATCCGCAGTAGATGGATACAATTTATTGGAGCAATTATTGGTTTTATCGGGGCAGCAAGCCTCATGTTCTTTTCGGAAACCAGCACAGAGGATTCCCAATTTTTCTATGCCTTATTAGTTGTTCTGGCTACCGCTTGTTATGCTATAAGTGCCCTTATCATTAAAGAAAAATTACAGGAGCTTCCCTTCCTAGAATTATCTAGCGCAGTATTCACGGTATGGATGGTCCCTTCGTTTATGATTCTATTTTCTTCTGGTTTTTTCCAAAACTTTGAGGCAAACGCTGAATCCTATGAAGCCTTGAGATACTTAGGGATTTTAACCATTTTGGGGACTGCCATTGCCATGATATTATACTATAAACTTATACAAAATACTTCGCCCGTATTTGCTAGTACCGTTACGTACTTACTTCCAGTGGTGGCAGTAATTTGGGGTTTATTGGATGGGGAGCGTTTTACTATATGGTATATGTTGGGTGGAATCCTGATTCTTATCGGAATCTATTTAATTGGGAAAAACAAAGATCTTAAACGTCCTCCCTTAAACTAATTGGACTCTTTTTTGATGACAGCTATCATATTAACAAAAATTTATATTTCATTGGTTCGTAAATTTCCGAACTAATCATACCTTTGCGTTAAAATTTGATAGGTATGTCAATGGTAATCCAAGAGAAAAAAGTACTAATAGAGGAGATCGGCCTTATTTTAAGTGAAAGGGCAGGTCTAGCCCCCTTAGCCGCACGTATATATGCCACTTTAATACTCTCCTCTAATGAAGGCTTAACTTTTGACGAGATTATTGATATTACAGAAGCTTGTAAAAGTTCGGTTTCCAGTAATTTAAATGTCTTGTTACAACTAGATTATGTAGAATTCTATACTAAGTCGGGGGATAGGAAGCGATACTTTAGAACCTCCCCAAACTTTGTAAAGAATGCGATGAAACAACATGGAAATTTGCTTAATAAGGAGTTAGAAGTTATCAATAAGATCAGGGATTATAATAAATTGAACAATCCTGATAAATATAATAATGATGAAACTGTGGGAAATATGTATCAAGATTATTTGGTAGCACAGTTAGAGTCTATCAATAAAAAGGTACAGGAAATCAGTGATCTACAGAATCAAACTTAAATAATCCATTAACATATTCAATACCCAATACTGGAGAACTTCCGGACTATAATTTAATTGCTCACTTTAAACTAAGAATAATTTACTCACCAAATGAAATGAGCATGACCGAAAACTGCTCGCAAATACGAATGAAGATATGCGAATCGCATATGCCCGTTAAAAAGCAATAAATATCTACATATGAAAACAACTTTTAAAACTGCTATTCCCATTTTATTATTAACGATTTTAGCTTCCTGTGGTAGCGATAAATCAGGACAGATTAGTGCGCAAGCAAGACCTGCGCTTCCATTTCCAGTAATGAATGTTCCTACTAAAACCGTAACTACATATGCCTCATATCCTACTAATATAGAAGGAATTGTAAACAGTGAGGTGAGGGCCAAAATCTCTGGCTATATTACTGAAGTTTTAGTTGATGAAGGGGAAAAAGTACGAAAAGGTCAGGCGCTCTTTAAATTGGAGACTCAATCTATGAACCAAGATGCGGAAGCGGCAAAGGCCAATGTTAACGCGGCGCAGGTGGAGGTAAATAAACTACAACCATTGGTAGCTAAAAATATCATTAGCGAAGTACAATTGGAAACCGCCAAGGCAAAATTACAACAAGCGAAGAGTGGATATAACAGTATTGCGGCAAATATTGGCTACGGTACCATTGTTAGTCCGGTAGACGGATATATAGGGGCAATACGCATGCGTACAGGCGCCTTGGTGAGTCCTACCAATCAGACTCCACTTTCTACGGTTTCTAATATCAGTAAAGTATATGCATATTTTTCCATGAACGAGAAGGAGTATCTAAACTTTTTACTAAATGCATCTGGTAATACCAAGCAAGAAAAGATAGCAAATTTACCCGAGGTAACTCTGATATTGGCCAATGGTAAGGAATATGACCAAAAGGGCACCATAGAAACTATCAACTCACAGATAAATCCCAATACAGGAACAATAACTTTTAGAGCGTTATTTGACAATACCGCGGGCTTGTTAAACAATGGCAATAGTGGTACTATAAAAGTACCTTCTGTTTTTGAGAATGTCCTTGTGGTGCCACAAGAGGCCACTTTTGAGCAACAGGAAATGACTTTTGTCTATGTGCTTTCCGAAGATAATACGGTAACCTCCAAAGCCATAAGAATTAAAGGTAATGCCGATAGTATGTACATCTTGGAGTCTGGACTACAAGAAGGAGAGACCATTGTTGCCAAAGGTGTTGGAAAACTTAGAAATGGAAGTTCCATTACACCACAGAAGGTAGAATTTGAACAAGTGGCTCAACTTAGACAAACTGAGTTTCAATAAAAAATAGGAAATACAGAGAAACCATGATTAAGACTTTTATCACCCGTCCCGTACTTTCTACGGTAATATCCATAATTATTGTGATTTTGGGGCTGTTGGGTTTACGATCCCTATCGGTCACCCAATATCCCGATATCGCCCCCCCTACTATACAGGTAACGGCTAGTTATCCTGGAGCCTCAGCGGCAACCATATTAGAAAGTGTTATAATTCCTTTAGAGGAACAGATAAATGGGGTGGAGGGAATGACCTATATTACCTCTACTGCCACCAATAACGGAACTGCGGCCATTACCGTATATTTTAACCAAGATGTGGATCCAGATATTGCAGCGGTAAACGTACAGAACCGTGTTGCACGGGCAAATCCCATGCTACCGCAGGCAGTAAGGCAAACAGGAGTGCTTACCCAAAAGCAGCAGACAAGTGCTTTAATGTTCATTAGTTTCTATTCTGATTCAGAAGATTACAATGATGTTTTTCTACAGAATTACCTAAAGATCAATGTGGTGCCTACCTTCCAGCGTGTAGAAGGGGTAGGAGACGTAAACGTATTTGGAAGTAAGGACTACGCCATGCGCGTGTGGTTAAAGCCTAATAAAATGGCTGCATATGGCTTATCTCCCTCCGATGTTACCGCGGCCATAAATGAACAGAGTCAAGAAGCTGCTGCAGGTACTATTGGTGAAAACCATGGAGAGGCTTTTTCCTATGTAATTACCTATGATGGTCGTTACAGGACCGAAAAAGAATATGGAGATATCGTGATTAAGGCCCTAGGTGACGGGGAGTATCTCCGATTAAGGGATGTGGCCACTGTTGAATTGGATGCACAATCTTATTCTAGTAGTGCTAAAACGGACGGACACCCCAGTGTAGCAATGGCTATTTATCAGACTCCTGGTTCCGATGCTCAAAAGATAATTGAGGAAATAAGGAGTGAACTGGGAAGTTTGGAAAAAGGCTTCCCAGAGGGCATAAAATATGTTATCCCTTATGACACTAACGAGTTTTTGAATGCTTCCGTAGAGAAAGTGGTGCATACTTTTATAGAAGCCTTTATTTTAGTCTTTATAGTGGTCTTTATTTTCTTACAGGATTTTAGATCCACCTTAATTCCAGCGATTGCTGTTCCAGTATCGATCATAGGTACCTTCTTTTTCTTAAACCTTTTTGGATATTCCATTAACCTATTAACGCTTTTTGCCCTATTGTTGGCTATTGGTATTGTGGTAGATGATGCCATTGTGGTAGTAGAGGCGGTACACGCCAAGATAGACGAAGGAGCAAAGGATATAGAAAAGGCCACCGTTGAGGCAATGGAGGAAATTACAGGGGCTATTATTTCTATTACCCTAGTTATGGCCGCGGTATTTATACCAGTGACCTTTATTACTGGTCCTACTGGAGTATTCTATGAACAGTTTGGGATAACCCTTATTGTGGCGATCCTCATTTCTGCCGTTAATGCCCTTACTTTAAGTCCAGCATTATGTGCTCTTCTTTTAAAACCTCATACAGAGGAAGAAAATAAAAAAACCTTCCTACAGCGCTTTTTCCGTGCTTTTAACGCTGGCTTTGATGCTACCGTAAGGCGATATGGAAAATCACTTGGATTTTTGTACCGTAACAAATGGATCACAGGAGCTATTCTTGTAGCTTCTATTGTGGGAATTGTTTGGGCTTCCAATACTACTCCGTCTGGATTTGTACCTGATGAAGATAGGGGATTGGTATTTGTCAATATCGAATTACCTCCAGGGGCGTCCATAGACCGGACGGCGGAAGTAAACCGTGAAATATACAGTAAAGTTAAAGATTTACCAGGGGTCAGTAGTGTTACTCTTATTAATGGAATTAGTATCATTAATGGAGCGGGAAACAACTATGGTCTAGGGTTTATTAAACTAGATGAATGGAAAGATCGTGAAACCGATGATCTTTCTACCAAGGCTATTACCGGAAAATTATTTGGTATTGCAGCAACAGTTTCCGATGCTAACATTATTTTCTTTTCCCCTCCGAGTATTCCAGGTTTTGGAAACTCGTCGGGAGTAGAAGTGAATCTTTTAGATCAGTCCGGAGGTGATTTTAGTGAACTGGATCAGGTGAATAAAGAGTTTATAGGAAAATTGATGCAACGACCAGAACTTATGTATGCGCAGTCTTCCTTCAGCACTGAATATCCACAGTACAAGTTGGATATTAACGTACCCTTGGCAAAGGATTATGGCGTAAATATAAACAGTATATTCAATACGCTTCAAGGGTATATAGGAAGTATCTATGCGGCTGATTTCTCTCGTTTCGGGAAGCAGTACAGGGTCTATATTCAATCCTTACCGGAAAGTAGGGCCGAAAAGCAAGATTTAAACAGTCTTTATGTGAAGACGAAAAGTGGGGAGATGGCTCCTATTACTCAGTTTGTGAGTGTAGAGCGAGTCTTTGGACCGCAATCGGTAACTCGTTTTAACCTTTTTAATTCAACCAAAATAACAGCTGCCGTAAATCCAGGATTTAGTACTGGGGATGCTATTTCTGCTGTGGAGGAAGTTTCTACAGAGTTACCTGCCAATTTCAGCACTGCTTATTCTGGACTAACTCGTGAGGAGATCAATGCTGGGAACCAAACCACCGTTATTTTAATATTGGTAATTGTGTTTGTGTACTTCTTATTAAGTGCCCAGTACGAAAGTTACTTATTACCTTTTGCCGTATTATTTTCCTTGCCACTGGGAATATTTGGAGCCTTTATATCCACTAAATTCGCAGGTTTGGAAAACAATATTTATTTCCAGATTGCTTTGATCATGTTGATTGGGCTCTTGGCTAAGAATGCTATTTTGATTGTGGAGTTTGCCATACAAAGAAGAAAGAAGGGAGAAACAATCTTCGATTCCGCAATTGACGCTGCAAAAGCTAGATTGCGACCAATTTTGATGACCTCTTTCGCCTTTATCTTTGGTTTATTGCCTTTGGTCTTGGCTACTGGTGTTGGTTCCGAGGGGAACCGTGCCATTGGAACCGGAGCTGTTGGAGGATTATTGATAGGTACTATTTTAGGCGTATTTGTTATCCCTATCCTCTTTATTTTGTTCCAGTGGTTGGATGAAAAAGTGAGCAGAAAGCCTAAAAATCAACATTTAGAAATTCCAGAAGAAGTATAAAACTATGAAATCAGCACGATTAAAGAAATATATAATTATTGCCAGTATGCCAGTACTATTGGTATCCTGTTTTTCAGCAAAGGACTATGTACAGTCAGATCAGGTTCAGATTGAAGAAGGTACCTTTAGAACGGACCAACTTTCTCAGGACAGTCTTTCTGTTGCAGAAGTCTCATGGAGAGCACTTTTTACTGACCCGGTACTTACCCAGTATATAGAGCAGGGACTTGCCAATAATATAGATATACGGGTGGCCTTGCAGCAAATAGTTGCTGCAGAGGCTTACCTAAAGCAAGGAAAAGCTGGGTATCTCCCAACTCTTTCTGCCAATGCGACGTATACCCATCAGGAACTGTCTAAGAATAGCAGTTTAGGTGCTTTAAGCAATTCTCAAGATCTGTACGGGCTTAGCGGAAATCTTGCTTGGGAAATAGATATATGGGGGAAGATCCGCAGTAATAAAAGAGCTTTTCAAGCTTCATATTTACAAACAGTTGCTGCCCACCATGCTGTGAAGACAAGGCTAATAGCCAATATTGCATCGGTCTATTACCAGTTGCTCACCGTGGACGAGCAAATTGAGGTTACCAAAGAGACTATAGTTACACGTAAACAAAGTCTGGAAACTACTAAAGCATTGAAGGAGGCCGGGAATGTTACCCAGGTTGGTGTAAAACAGACTGAGGCACAACTCTATACTGCAGAGGCCATATTGGTAGACCTGAATAATCAGGCATACCTATTGGAAAACACCTTATCCGTGCTACTTGGTGAGGCACCAACGGCTAAGGAAAGGACCCTTTTAGAAGACCAGAACATTTCCACAGAACTAGTTATTGGGGTGCCAGCACAGCTTTTGCACAATCGCCCAGATGTTATGGTTGCGGAATTGGAATTGAGAAAGGCGTTTGAACTTTCTAATGTAGCAAGGAGCAGTTTTTATCCCTCCCTAACTCTTTCGGCCACAGGAGGCTTTCAGAGTCTGGATTTAGACCAATTGTTCAATGCCAATTCCCTTTTTGCCAATCTAGTAGGAGGCTTAGCACAGCCTGTATTAAATGGACGAAAGATTCGCACTCAATATGAGGTTTCCAAGGCACAGCAAGAAATGGCCAGTTTAAATTTTAAACAGTCAATTCTAATTGCAAGCAGGGAAGTATCGGATGCTATGTATTCCTTTGGTACGGCAACCGAAAAAATAGCCATAAAACAAAAGGAATATGACGCTTATGCCTTGGCTACGGAGTATTCTCAAGAATTATTGAATAATGGTCTAGCAAATTATTTAGAGGTCTTGCGGGCACAGGAAAACACCTTAAATTCTAGCTTGGATCTAGTAAATACAAGAAATAGACAATTACAATCCGTTGTAGATTTATATGAAGCATTAGGGGGCGGATGGAAATAAGTTATATTTTTGGCTACTGTAACTTTGTTACCACCATAAAAAGATGACTGATTTTTTTGAACTTTACAGACCACACTTAATTTTTGGTCTATTAATTATTATCACGGTTTTGGTACTGCGGGGGTTAACTAACCTGCTTTACCACTGGCTACTAAAAAAGGGAGATCAAAAATTTCCTGGAGAAAGGCCTAAGGCAATTCATTTGGTAAAGCGTATCCTTAATTCGTTATGGATTCTACTTGGCCTAATTGCCTTAGGCTTTATTTTTGTAGGGGAGAATAGGTACGGGATACTTAAACACAATTTTCTCCTACTATTATATTTGGGCTCGGTGGCGGTGATTACTATAGCACTGACAGCCTTTGCCAATTTATGGTTTAAGCGTGAAATTCAACGGAAGGCCGTCACAAATGCCGATGCGACAAGCATCAAGTTTTTGGGCTATGTGGTAGTTTTTGCTATATATACGGTAGGATTGCTGTTTGGACTCCTTGCTTTCCCAGCTTTCCGGGGAGTTACACAGACCGCTTTGGGCGGGGCTGGGGTACTGGCCTTAATAGCAGGGGTGGCTTCCCAAGAAGCTCTCGCTAACCTAGTGGGAGGTATTTTCATCATCAGTTTTAAACCCTTTAAAATAGGAGATATTATTAAGATAACGGATAGTATGGTTGGGACTGTTCAGGATATTACCCTACGGCATACGGTAATCCGTAATTTTGAGAACAAAATGATTGTAATCCCCAATGCTATAATCAATAAGGAAAAATTGATCAATTACAACTTAGGGGATCTCAAATGTTGCGAGCATATAGAGATCGGTATCTCTTATGATAGTGATATTGCCCTCGCCAAAAAGATTATGCAGGAAGAATGCGAGAAACATCCCTTAATTCACGATAACCGCTCCAAGCTAGACATAATAGATGATAAACCTATGGTAAGGACAGCGCTCACAACATTAAACGACTCATCCGTTACGCTAAGAGCTTGGGCATGGACCAAGAATTATGGCGACTCCTTTAACTTGAAATGTGATGTCTTGGAAAGTGTAAAAACGCGTTTTGACAACGAGGGAATTGAAATCCCCTTTCCTTACAGGACTGTGGTTATAAAAGAAAACACGAAGAAAGAAGACCAATAGGATATTGAGGAAATAGCTTGTAAATCGGAATCATCGCCATTTGAAAGACCTTACCATCCATAAAAAACAATATTTTGAAGCTTAAACGCAGAAGAAAACTTGTAACCTACCTAAATATTCTAGATCAGCCTATTCGATTTAATCCCTTTGTTTTTAGTCGTACTTTCCTCTTATGGGCATTGTTAGGGTTAATTGGTGGTGTTATTGCTGGTCTCTATTGGATTGTGTTGCAGTTTTTAACACATAAAATCGCTTATTTTGAAGGTTGGGTAGTGATTCCAGTTATGGCGATATGCGGTCTCTTGGCAGGATTAATCATTCATTTTATTGGAGATCCAGGCGAAATCCATTTAATTGTAAATAACATCCGCTTCAATAAGGGAAAACTAGACCCCAAGAACAATCCATCCATGATCCTATCCTCCCTGCTGTGTGTGGCATCTGGAGGAAGTTTGGGTCCGGAGGCACCTTTAGTACAAGTAACGGGTTCTACAGGCACTTGGTTGGGGAAGATATTTAGATTAAAAGGGGAAGAATTGCGCTCTTTAAGCATTGCTGGGATGGCTTCCGGATTTACGGCCTTGTTTGGGGCACCTTTGGGGGGAAGTTTGTTTTCCTTAGAAATATTACACCACAAACATGCCGTGGAATACTACAAGGCTATTATCCCAGCCTTGGTGGCCAGTAGTTTCAGCTATGTTATTTTCGCTTTGATCATTCAATTGGGGCTTGGAGCTACTTGGAACTTAAAAACGTATGAGTATTCTGGTCTGTTCGATTTTGGACTGGCAGTGCTATTTGCTATGATCGCCACCTTTGTGGGTTGGGGATTTATTTACTGTGTGAAATTTTTTAAAGCCTTATTTCAAAAAAAACCACTTCCCATTTACATAAAGACTTTGATCGGAGGGATCTTGTTGGGGACTATAGCTTATTATTTTCCATTGACCAGGTATTTTGGGCATCATGAAATAAATGAACTGTTGGATTCCCAAGCCTCACTTACCTTATTGTTGGGGCTATTGATTTTTAAAATACTGGCGATTTCCATTACGGTAACTTCCGGTTGGCGCGGGGGATTTATCATTCCTCTATTCTTTGTGGGGACTACCCTTGGGTTGATTATTCATCATATTTTTCCGGCTACCAATCCTACTTTGGCCATTATTAGCTGTATGGCCGCAATTAATGCCTGTGTCACCCGGACTCCTATGAGTACTACTATCCTACTTGCTACATTAACTGGGTTCACTTATTTTATCCCCATTCTGTTCGCTAGCTTAACAGGGTATTTTTTAGCTCCTAGGATTCCTTTTATCGGGTCACAAGGGGAAGCTGAGAAAGCTTAACTAATATGTTTTATTTAATTAATTTACAACCAGTTGATTACGATGTCTTACCGAAACTATAGGATTATTTAATTTGGAGGAGGAAATTCTGTTCTATTGGAACCATATATCAGCTTTGATGGTCTGCTTCTGAATGGTAGGAGGCGTAGAAAACTATGGGATAAATTGATTCGAGAACGGTTTATTGATCTCCCTTAAATTTTAAATAATAGATTCATTTCTTGACCAAATTTATAAAGAAGGGTTATTTTTGCAAAAATTGTAATTAGAGCAATATGAATTTAACCATCGAAAATATACTGTTAGTTGGCTCATTGCTCCTTTTTATAAGTATTGTTTTAGGTAAGACCTCCTATAGATTTGGTGTCCCCATCTTATTGCTTTTCCTAGCGATTGGAATGCTGGCAGGTTCTGAAGGTATCTTAGGTATTCGGTTCGACGAACCAAAAATTGCCCAATTCATTGGGATTGTTTCCTTAAATTTTATTTTATTTTCTGGTGGACTCGACACCAACTGGGGAGAGGTTAGGCCCATTCTCAGGGAGGGTATTGCATTGTCTACCATTGGGGTGCTACTGACCGCAGTTTCTATTGGGACCTTTGTATGGTTTATTACAGATTTCACTATTTATGAGAGTATGTTATTGGGATCTATTGTTTCCTCAACGGATGCAGCAGCAGTTTTTTCTATTCTCCGGTCCAAAAATTTGGCACTCAAAAAGAACTTAAGACCTACTTTGGAATTGGAAAGCGGAAGTAACGATCCTATGGCCTACGTGCTTACCGTTGCTTTCTTGACCCTAGTGGTGAATCAGGACCAAAGTTTATGGTCTATTATCCCAATGTTTTTACAGCAAATGATTGTTGGAGCCATTGCTGGATTTGCCTTTGGAAGTGTAAGCAAATACGTCATCAACAAAATTAAATTGAGTTTTGAGGGACTTTACCCTGTATTGGTAATAGCCCTTATGTTCATTACTTTTTCAGCAACCGATTTTTTAGGTGGTAATGGGTTCTTATCTATTTATATATGTGCAGTTTATCTGGGCAATCAGGATTTAATACATAAAAGATCAATATTGAAAATGTTCGATGGTCTTGCCTGGTTAATGCAGATCGTACTGTTCCTTACTCTGGGACTGTTGGTTTTTCCTTCGGAAATTGTTCCAGTTATGGGAATCGGACTGCTCATTTCCCTATTCCTGATCATTGTAGCCCGACCAGTTAGTGTGCTCCTTAGCTTAATGTTTTTTAAAATGAAATTCAGGAGGAGGGCCTATATTTCCTGGGTAGGTTTGCGAGGGGCAGTTCCTATTGTGTTTGCGACTTATCCGCTCCTTGCAGGAATAGATAAGGCAGATATGATCTTTAATATAGTTTTCTTTATTTCCGTTACTTCAGTACTTATCCAGGGCACCACACTTTCTATTGTGGCTAAATGGTTAAGGGTTGCTTTACCTGCACAGAAAAAGAGGATGACCGCTACAGATTTATTATTAATGGACAATCCAAAAACATTGCTAAAGGAAATACCTATAGATTCTGATTGTAATGCCGTTAATAAAAAGATTGTAGAATTAGGTTTTCCCAAGCATGCCATAATTGCGATGATTAAAAGAGAGGGCGAATTTATAACCCCTAATGGTTCCACTAGGATAGAGGATAAGGATACACTTTTTGTTCTTGCGGATAAGGATGAGATTATTGATGAGGTAAAAAGGGTGCTTGGAAAAAAGTAATACGATAATTGGGTGGTTTCACCCGTTCATTATAACTCCTTATTGTACAGGCGTCCTTAGCATTTTTATTGTTTTAGTCCATCAGAATCAGTTAAACCGTAAACCAGGTCGAGCTACACCACCTATTTTTGTCCCTATTTACTTTAAATTTTAAGCGGTAATAATAGTGTTTTGAGAAATGGTTATCGATTTTCCATTGACCATAATTTGCAGCTGTTCGCCCTTTGTCAAGGTAAAATTGGACTCATTTTGTGAGATAGTTACCTGAATGGTATGGTTTCTAAAATTGACCTTAAAGGTATAGGCATCCCATTGTTTTGGAATTTTTGGTTGAAAGGATAAAGTATCATTAACCACCCTCATTCCGCCAAAGCCCTCCACTATACTCATCCAAGTACCCGCCATAGAGGTGATATGCAAGCCTTCTTCCACTTCCTTGTTATAGTCGTCTAGATCCAATCTAGAAGTTCTTAAATAGAAGCTATAGGCTTGGTCCATCCTATCTAATTTAGCGGCAATGATACTATGTACGCAAGGGGACAAGGAGCTTTCATGTACGGTAAAAGGTTCGTAGAAATTAAAATGACGTTCTATTTCCTCCCTACTAAATTGGTTTTCAAATAAATAGAAGCCTTGCAAGGTGTCCGCTTGTTTAATATAAGGGGATCTTAAAATTCGGTCCCATGACCATTTCTGATTTATAGGGCGTTGTGACTTGTCTAAGCCCGCAACGGTGGTAAGCTCTTTATCCAAAAACCCGTCTTGTTGTAAATACACTTGGTGCTCTTCCGAATATGGAAAATAGAGATTGTCTGCCACTGTTTTCCACGTTTCAATTTCTTTTGAATCAAGAGCTACTTTTGTAATGATCCTATGGTAATCGTTGTTATAATCAGTTGCTACTTTCTCTAGGGTTTCCATGGTAAAATTGAGGCACCATTGGGCAATGTAATTGGTGTACCAATTGTTATTGATATTGTTCTCGTATTCATTAGGACCTGTCACCCCTAGGATAACATATTTGTTCTTATCCGTGGAAAAAGTGGCTCTTTGCTTCCAAAATCGAGCAATAGCGATCAGAACTTCCAACCCTTTTTCTGGAATATAAGAGTAATCGCCTGTATAACGATAATAATTAAAAATTGCAAAGGCAATGGCTCCGTTTCTATGGATTTCCTCAAAGGTTATTTCCCATTCGTTATGGCATTCTTCCCCATTCATTGTAACCATGGGGTATAATGCCGCACCCTCGGTAAAGCCTAATTTTTCTCCATTTTCAATGGCCTTTTCCAGATGGTTGTACCGATACTCCAAAAGCTTTCTACCTACCTTTTGCTCCTTTGTGGCCATGTAGAAGGGCAGGCAATAGGCTTCCGTATCCCAATAGGTGCTCCCGCCATATTTTTCTCCAGTAAAACCTTTGGGGCCTATATTTAATCTGGCGTCGGTGCCTAAATAGGTTTGGTTTAATTGAAAAATGTTAAAGCGTATGCCCTGTTGCGCCTTTATATCGCCCGTTATCATAATATCGGATGTATCCCAAATCTTGGACCAAGCAATTTTCTGCGCTTCTAATAGCTTGTAAAACCCCAATTTAATAGCTTTTGATAACGCTTTCTTGGCTGCAGGGATCAATTGGTCCTTATCGTGATTTCTATCCACGGTATACCCGGCATATTTGTGAATAGTGAAAACTTGATGCTGTTCAATTTCCGAACTGTAATGAAAGTAAATTTTTTTATCCAGTTTTTCTACAGTAGGGGATAGGGTAGCGGTAGTACCATTCACAAAGCATTGAGACTGCATAAAAGTGCAGGTGTTAAAGTTGGTCTTTAGGGTATGTGCCTCAATAAAGGCCATATTGTTTTCATAGGCTATATTGGTGATTTCCCAAAACTTGTCGTCCCAATTACTATCTTCGTTAGTAATACCAGCATCAAGATAGGGGGTATAGGTGATTTTAGCGTCCCCAGAAATAGGGGTAATGGAATAGGATATGGCGCCAACTTCATCTAAAGACAGACTTAAGAATCGTTTGGTTTCTATCTTTATTGTCGTATCATTTTTTAAGGTGGCTGTGAGACTTCTAGACAACCAACCTTCTTGCATGTTTAGCTCTCGTTTAAAATTAGATACCGAACTGCAATTGAATAAATCCAAGATTTCTCCATTGACAGCAATATTAATACCGATCCAATTAGGGGCATTCAGAACCTTTGCAAAATACTCCGGATACCCTTTTTTCCACCAACCTACCTTTGTTTTATCGGGGTAATAAACTCCCGCGATGTAGCTCCCTTGGAAAGTTGGTCCTGAATAATATTCCTCAAAATTAGCCCTTTGTCCCATGGCACCATTTCCCAAACTAAATAAGCTTTCCGAAGATTTGACCATGTCCGGATTAAATCCCTCTTCTATAATGGACCACTCGTTTGGAATAATATAATCTTGATTCATAGGTAATTCTTTTATTTACAATAAGATAGTGTTCTTAAATGATGTATGCTAACACCTTGTTTTTATGGTCTTAAATCTAATTACTGTATCCTCTAAAACAAAGCTTTTTTAAAGTGCTTTTTTCTAAAGGTCCCTCCTTTCAAAATAAGTCCGCCAAACCATAAAAGTATTCTTTCCTAATCAATTTCCCTCCTTAATTTGGTAAGAAATGGCATGTTTATCGGTAATTAATAGATTACAGAGACCTGCTATAAGTAGGCTTATTCCGGCAATAATCATGGCGTTTATGGTTTCCTTCCCCAAAAGATTGGATACTAAATTTATCCCTCCCAGGGCGGCTATAATTTGTGGCAGAACGATAAACATATTAAAGATACCCATAAAAACACCCATTCTATTCGGGTCTACAGCGCTAGACAACATGGCGTAGGGCATAGATAAAATGCTGCCCCAGGCAAACCCTATTAAAATAAAACATCCGGAAAGGTACGCTGGGGAAGGGATATAGTACATTAAAATAAATCCTATTCCCCCAAGGAAAAGAGAAAACATATGTACCCATTTTCTGTTGACATTTCTTATGGCGGTATACAAAACCAGGATTAGGGCAAATGCCATTGAGGACAAGCCGTAAACACCCATATAGGCGCCCACTAGATTGGAAGATTTTTGAAAAGCGGTGTTTTGTACTTGAAAATCTGCCAGTTGAATGGGGTCCTTAAAATTAAACGACGCTTCTATTGGTGCTGGGTTGTTGAAGACATGTTCGGTTAAGGCGGGATTTGCCAAACTCCACATAGTAAAGAAGGCAAACCAGCTAAAAAACTGTATGACGCCCAATTTCTTCATGGTTGAGGGCATATTACCAATATTATCGACAATATCCGTGACGAAATTATTCTTTTTTGTCTTTTCTATTTTAAAGGCTTCCATATCTTCTGGAGGATATTCCGAAGTAGTGAATATGGTGTAAAGAATACTCAATAAAAACACGAAGGCCCCAATAGCAAATGCTATTTTCACCGACATAGGGACCACTCCTGAAGGTGCAGAATCGCTAACACCCAATTGGGAAATCATCCATGGTAAATTACTGGCGATCCAAGTACCTATCCCTATTATTAATGTCTGTATTACAAAACCGTAAGACCGTTGAGAATCTGGCAGTTTATCAGCTACCAATGCCCTAAACGGTTCCATGGAAATATTTATGGATGCATCCAAGATCCATAAAAAACCTGCTGCCATCCATAAGGTAGGGGAATAGGGTACAAAAAATAAAGCTATTGAACTTAAAATGGCACCTATTAAAAAGAAGGGCCTTCTCCGCCCCCAACGGGCGCTCCACGTTTTATCACTTATATACCCAATGATTGGCTGAACAATTAAACCAGTTAAGGGAGCTGCGATCCATAATAGCGGAATCGCATCTTTTTCTGCACCTAATGTTTGAAAAATTCTGGACATAAAACCCCCTTGAAGGGCAAATCCAAATTGAATTCCTAGAAATCCGAAACTCATATTCCAGATTTGCCAGAAACCAAGTTTCTGTTTTTCCATAATATTGAACTAAAATAAAATGTACATACTTTAGATATAGTGCGTATAATTGGAGGGAAGAGTGAGTAAATATATAAAAATTAATTACAAGTTGATCCACCACAGATTTTGAAAAAGATTTCATATTGATGAGATCAGTAATGATCACTTTTCGCGTATAAATCCTGTTCTTTCTACTTAGTTATATTGGTGCCGAGAATAATTCAGTAGCTAGTTCCCTTTTGGTACACCCATATGGTTTCACTGTGAAAAGCACTAGTGTTGATAATAGGAATATTTCAATCTAAAGTGAAATAAGTGATGCAAATGGTTCAGTTTTAAGAAATATTTAATACCATAATCCATAAAAGTAAGGTTATTCTTAAAGCAATCACGATTGTTAATTTTTAATATTGTTTACTTTTACATATTGCTTTTCACAAATTGTTTATTAGAATGAATTTAATCGAGAATCCACTTGTTTACATTATTGATGACGATCTGGTTTCCCAGTTCGCCACGCAATACAGATTGAAGCAGGAAATGGATAGCTGTGCCTTTATCAGCTTTGATTGTGCAAAGGATGGATTGAAAACTTTCGTAGATCAATTATCAGATAGTAAACAACTTCCAGATATTTTACTGTTAGATCTGGAAATGCCTATAATGAACGGGTGGGAATTTCTTAAGGAATTTGGGAATATTTATAATAGCAAAATACCGACAGAGATCTATGTCCTTTCGTCATTTTCCAATCCTGATGATAGGCTGAAAGTAAAAAACCATCCCTTGGTAAAAGGGTATTTTAATAAACCTCTCACCAGATTAGATACGCAACAGATTATTGTGAATAAACGAAACTTAAAACTAAAAACTCGCTAACTTCTAGTTGTATTCCTCAACATTAATTTCAATCTTTTATAATGCTGGGTAGGTTCTATGATGCCTGAGTTGCTCTTGTTTTATCGCTAATTTAAGCAAACTGGGTAAGTCACATACTTCCAAACAGTCACAAAGTCTAAACAAAATCATACCAATGACTATTCTCTTGATAATCATTAATTTGCACCACAGTATTCTTACTTTGAAAAGAATTGACCAATTGCGAGACGTCACATTTTAAGACCTCTGTACAGTTTGCTATTAAATCCTTTCGGAAACCCTTTTCTTCCATTTCAAACACGAAATTTAAAGAAATGATCCTTGAGAATATTTTCCCTAAATCCACCAATTTCCTTTGGTTTAACCCTGGGCTAAAGGTGAAATCCATTTCATTTTTGAAATGAGCATGTGATTTATCGGTAAGGCTAAAATCTTTTAGAAAAGCATAGACATTGTATTCGTTTTTACGCTTCATAAGCTTACCAATTATTTCAGCAATCTGAGTATATAGCATTTCATTGGAGCCCTCAAATATTTGAAAAGCCCTAGTGTCCATAATTCCCCTTCCCGCTATGTTGTCCATCTTAAAGCCTGTAGATCCGTATAATTGCGTTGCAATTTGTGCCGACTCTTGCATAAGGTCGGTTACAAAGGCCTTCATGGAGTTGGCTTCTATGCCAGCATCCGAAAGATCGTTATCTATACTGCTATGTTTGCTACTTCTAAAGCACATGGCCGAGGCTATCGTAAAGGCGCTCTGGATTTTCGAAATCTGATATTGGACCATATCGAGTTCATTCAATTTTTTGGTACCAACGATTCTTTCCTCGCAATGTTTTATAGATTCGTCCAGCATTCTTTTGATGAAACCAAGTGCCATCCCTGGAAATTGCATTCTACTTCTATGTAGTATGTCCAGCATCATTTTAACTCCTGAGGTAGCCGGTTCTAGTTTAAATTGAGACGGCACACTAATATCTACCTTATTCTTTCCATAGGGAATCATATAGAGACCTAGATTGTCATAATATTCCTCCACCACGATCTGCTGCTTAGGCTGGGTAACATCGCAGATGAAAAAATCAATATCCCTATTTAGATTTCCCTTACTGTTTTTTCCACGTGATGCGATAATCCAATAATCGGCCATTCCTGTTAAGCCTTGCCAATGTTTTGTTCCTTTTATGGCATAGCTGTCCCCAATTTTTTCATTATAGGTCTCCATACCCAGTGCATTGCTGCCAAAATCTGGTTCGGTTATCATTAGACCGCCCATATTCTGTTTTTCCAAAAATCTATTGAATATGTTGGACTTTACGTCCGCATTGGCATATTTTGCAACCGGTTCTAAGAACAGGGCTATATTTATCCCAAAAGTCAGAGATAGAGAAAGAGATTCATAGGAAGCAGCTGATAAAATCCCTAAACATTCCTTTACCTTTAATCCGCGTCCCCCAAAATTTTCTGGAATTGCCACCGACAATGGAGATTTATCCATGATTTCCCTCAGAGCAACTGGAGGGATGCCCCGTCCTTTGCTGAATTGGTCTATGTCATACCTTTCGTGAAAAACGCTTTTTAAAATACTTTCAAACTCTTTAATGTACTCGGGAAAATTTTTATGCATGCTGTAATTCAATTCAATTCAACGGATATTTTATTCTATAAGCAAAATTAACTCACGCAATTTAAACTAAAACTGATAATTATCAGTTTTAATTCCTTAGAAATTATCAATCTCAAAATTCCAAAAGAATTGTTGTTTTCCATATGAAAAAGAGAAGCGCGAGAGATACTGCAAATATAGCGATTATATAGG